>CAZFKD010000194.1:0-7550 GCA_964519695.1 uncultured Spirochaetaceae bacterium | reverse complement strand
GCCTGCCGAGCGCTATCGGCGGTTCGAGGTGATCTCCCTCGCGGACCGCCGTTGGCCGTCGCGCCAGCTGCGCGAGGCGCCGCGCTGGTGCAGCGTCGACCTGCGCGACGGCAACCAGGCGCTCGCCCTGCCGATGGGCGTCGAGCGCAAGCTCCGCCTCTTCGAGACGCTCGTCGCGATCGGCTTCGAGGAGATCGAGATCGGTTTCCCATCGGCCTCGGAGACCGAGTACGCGTTCGTGCGTCGCCTGATCGAAGAGCAGCGGATTCCCGAGACGGTGACGATCCAGGTCCTGACACCCTGCCGGGACGAACTCATCGATCGGACCTTCGAGGCGATTCGCGGTGCCCCGCGGTCGATCGTCCATTTCTACAACTCGACTTCGCCGCTCCAGCGGCGCGTCGTCTTCGGCGAGGATCGGGCGGGCATCGTCCGGATCGCGACGGACGCGGCGCGCCGGATCCGGGCGCGAGCGGAGGCGGTTCCGGAACAGCTCGTCCGTTTCGAGTATTCGCCCGAGAGCTTCTCGTCGACGGAAGTCGAGTTCGCCGTCGAGATCTCGCAGGCGGTGATGGACGAGCTCGGCGCGAGCGCCTCGCAGCCGGTCATCCTGAACCTGCCGTCGACGGTCGAGGTCTCGACACCGAATGCGTATGCGGACCAGATCGAGTGGTTCGGGAGGCAGCTCGCGCGGCGCGAGGCGGCGATCCTCTCCGTCCATCCGCATAACGACCGCGGCTCGGCCGTCGCGGCCGCGGAGCTCGCCTGCCTCGCCGGCGCGGAGCGCGTCGAAGGGACGCTCTTCGGCAACGGGGAGCGGACCGGCAACGTCGATCTCGTGACCCTGGCGCTGAATCTCATGTCCCAGGGCGTGGATCCCGAGCTCGATCTGCGCGATCTGCCGGCCCTCGTCCGGCAGGTCGAGGCCGCCAATCGCCTGCCGGTGCCCGCGCGTCATCCCTATGCCGGAGAGCTCGTCTACACGGCGTTCTCGGGCTCGCATCAGGACGCGGTGCGCAAGGGGCTCGCCGCGATGAAGGCCAAACGCAATCCGTTCTGGGAGGTGCCCTACCTGCCGATCGATCCGGCGGACGTCGGGCGCGACTACGAGGCGGTGATCCGGATCAACAGCCAGTCGGGCAAGGGCGGAATCGCCTATCTGCTGGAGACGGCTGCGGGCTACCGGCTTCCGAGACGGATGCAGATCGAGTTCTCGACGCTCGTCCAGGCCAATGCCGACGAAAGCGGACGCGAGATCACGAGCGCGCAGGTCCGGACGCTCTTCGAACGCGAGTATCTGGGCGTCGAAGGCGGGCCGCGGCTCGTCGGCGATCGGCGACTCGCCGCCGCCGAGGCCGCCGCTTGCGGGCCGGACGCCGGCGACGAGCCCACGCACGTGCTCGAGGCGACGGTGGCCTGGAACGGTGTCCGCGAGGTGCTGCGCGGGCAGGGCAGCGGCCCGATCGATGCCTTCGTCGCCGCCTTGTCGAAGCAGCTCGGCAGCCCGATCCGGATCGGAGACTTCCAGGAGCACGTGCTCCCCGACTCCGCATCGACGGGCAAGCGCGCGGTCGCCTATGTCGAGCTGGATTTCGGGCCTGGCCGGCGGTGCTACGGAGCGGGAATCGCGCCGAGCATCGTCGATGCGTCGTTCCTCGCCGTCTTATCGGCGGTGGGGCGGGCGGTCAACCGGGGCTGGATCGCTCCGCCTGTGGCTCGCGGCGCGCGGGCGATCGAGGCGTCGCGGTCGGGTGCCGGAAAGGGGCAGGACGGGGGCGGAGGCTGAGCCCGCGAACAGTCGAGCGAGCCCCGATCGGAGTCCTGGCGCGTTCACGAGAGCCGAGCGTCAAGGGCTCCGATCCGGGGCCTCTCAGCGATTGCCGCCGAAGCTCCGGCCGCCCCCCTGCGAGCGACCTCTGGATCCGCCGTTCGATCCCGCGCGCTGCCCACCTCCCTGCTTGCGGCCGCCGGATGAGAAGCTGGACTTGTTCGACGGGCCGGTTCGGGCACCGCTCTTCTGGACGTTGCCGCCACCGGATCGGGGCACGCCGAGAGCACGCTCGGCCGTGCCTCCGCCGGAGCGGACCATACGCGGAGCGGAGCGCTCGGCGCTGGCGCGCGAGAGCCGTTCACGCGCCTGGCCTGCGCTCGAGGAGAAGCGCGAGGCGTTCGAGGAGAAGGTGGGGCTGCCCCGGCGGCTGCCCTCGATCGCCGGTGTTCGCGCGCGCTCGCGGGCGATGCTGACTCCCCGGTCCGACGATCGCGGCCGCTCGAAGCGCTCGTTGCGCGGTGTGGCGCCGAACCGGTCGGCCCGCGCGAATCGACTCGGCGGGCCGCTCGAGACGTCGGGCGGCACATCCCGACGGCGACCCCGATCGTCGGTCACACCCGGCGCGCGAGGCGGGGCCGCGGTGCCGCGCTC
Source organism: uncultured Spirochaetaceae bacterium (assembly GCA_964519695.1). Classification (GTDB taxonomy): domain Bacteria; phylum Myxococcota_A; class UBA9160; order UBA9160; family UBA4427; genus UBA4427. The sequence goes on along the minus strand of CAZFKD010000194.1, from coordinate 5,128 downwards.
CCGGCTCGTCCCGGGCCGTCGCTCGATGCGGGATTCGCCGGGCTTCGCGGTCCACTGCCGCTCGCGCAGGTCGCCCTCGCGGCGCTGGAATCGATTGCGCGGTTCGGCCGCGCCCGGGGCGCCTTCCGTTCCCGGCGCGACCTCGGGCCCGCCGCCGCGGCGACCGACCTCGGCGGACCGGCCACGGCTCTGCCACCGCTCTTCGCCGCCGCGCCGATCGAAGCGCTCGCGCCTCCCGGACGAATCACGGCCCGTCGATGCCCGATCGCCGATGCGGGTATCCGTTTCTCGCACGGAGCCCCGCATCAGGCGGTCCTGCGCCTCCCGGCGATGGGCATTGCCGTAATGCGTACGACCGTCGCGGCCGTCGTCGACGTTGCGTCGGCGGTGGCCGTGGAAGACCTGTCGGCGATGAGCGTCGTAGTAGCGGGCCGAATGGAAATGCCGGTACGGGCGGGCGCCTCCGAAGTATCCGTACGGGCGGCCCCAATAGCCGCCATAGCCGAAACGCGGCCCGTAGTAGAAATCGTTGTACCAGCCGAGGAAGTAGGGCGACGGCAGCCCGACGGAGGCGAATCCGATGCCGCTGCCGAAGCGGAATCCGACGTGGCTCCAGACCGATGCCGGATACCAGTAGGGGTAGGCGTACCAGGTCGGGTAGCCGAACCAGTAGGGATAGGGATTCGCGTTGACGTAGTGGTCGACGTGGACCACGCGGGTCTGCACGACGGTGGGATCACCCTCGTCGAGGTCGTAGCCCTGGTCCTCGGCGAATTCGCGCGCGGCCGTCTCGAGCTCCCGCCGCGCCTCGGGATCCTCGAGCTCCGCGGCCCACGACTTCTCCTGCTCCCGCCGAGCGGTGAGGACCTCTTGATGGAGGGAATCGAAGCGAGCCTCGACGCGCGTCGGATCCTCGCGATAGGCGGCGCCGATGCGCGTCGCGACGCCGACGTTCTCGACGAGCAGGGAGAGCAGGTCGGGCCGGCCGCGCAGCCGCTGGAACGCGGCGCGTACCTCGGCGGGATGCCGGGCGATCACGCGACTGAATTCCTGCTCGGCCTCGAGATCGAGGGCATAGATCTCGACCCAGATCGCATAACGCTCGCGGCCCTCTCGCCGGATCGCGTCGCGGATCGCCTCCGGATGACGGGCGGCGATGCGATCGAGCTCGGCGTCGGATTTCGGGCCGCCCCGGGCGAGGTCGGCGACGAGTCCGGGATAGCGGACGAGATCCCAGATCTGCTCCTGGTCCGACCGGGAGAATCCGTCCACGAGATCCGCGAAGGCGTCCGCCGACTCGGTCTGGATCTGCTGGACCTCGAGCAGGTCCTCGGGATGGCCCGCCGCGACGAGGGCGGCATGCCGCTCCTCGGCGGAGAAGCTCGCGATCTCCTCGGCGATCTCGCGGTCTTCATCCCGGAAGCCTCCGGAATCGAGGCGCGGCTCGAGAGCCCGGGCGACGCCGACGTCGAGGCCGGCCGTGGCGAGTCCGATCAGGATTCCGAGCAGCGCGTCGACGACCCTCATGGGCGGGACTCCTCGGACGGGGGGAAGGATGCCGCGCGCGCACCGCCTGCCGTCAATCGTGAGTGGTCATGATGCCGCGTCTGGTTCCGATTTGTCTCATCGGTTCGAGGCACCTGCCAGCGGACCCCCGGTCCGCGCGTGACCGGACCCGTCGCGGAGCTTGCGTACAATGCGCTGATCCCCGGGGCGCCTCCCCCGGGCGACAGGTTTCCGGAGAGCCCTGCGTGTTTCGCTTCCTGCATGCCGCGGACATCCATCTCGATAGCCCGCTCCAGGGACTCGAGCGCTACCCCGAGGCGCCGGTGGAGGCGGTCCGGGCGGCGCCGCGGCGGGCCTTCGAACGGCTGGTCGAGCTCGCGATCGAGGAGCGGGTTGCCTTTCTGCTGCTCGCCGGAGATCTCTACGACGGCGATTGGAAAGACTACAACACGGGCCTCTTCTTCGTCGCCCAGATGCGGCGGCTCGCCGAGGCCGGGATTCCGGTCCATCTCGTCTCCGGCAACCACGACGCCGCGAGCCAGATCACGAAGCGGCTCACGCTCCCGCCGAACGTGCATCATTACGCCTCGCGCGCCCCCGAGACCGTGCTCCTGCCCGATCTCGACGTCGCGATCCACGGGCGGAGCTTCCCCGCGCGCCGCGTCAGCGAAGATCTCGCAGCGGACTATCCCCCGGCCGACCGGGGCCGCTTCGAGATCGGCCTCCTGCATACCTCCCTCGATGGCCGTCCCGGCCATGCGGACTACGCCCCCTGTACGGTCGAAGCCCTGCGCGCCAAGGGCTACGCCTACTGGGCCCTGGGCCATGTCCATCGCCGCGAGATCGTCTCGGACGATCCGTGGATCGTGTTCCCGGGCAATCTCCAGGGGCGACACGCCCGGGAGACGGGCGGCAAGGGCGCGACGCTGGTGACGGTCGAACACGGGCGCGTCGTCGACGTCGAACACCGCGACCTCGATGTCGTGCGCTGGGCGCGCATCGACGTCGATCTCGGCGGGAGCGACCAGGCCGACAACGCCCTTGCCCGCTTCGCCGAAGCCCTCGCACAGGCGCGGCAGGAGGCGGATGGCCGACTGCTCGCCGCGCGCATCCGGGTGACGGGCGCGACCCCGCTCCATGATGCGTTCGTCCGCGAGCCCGATCGCTGGCGCTACGAGCTCCGCGCGCTCGCGGCCGAGCTCGGGGAGCCGGGTGTCTGGCTCGAGCGCATCGAGCTCTCGACCCGCAGCCCGCGCGCCCTCGCCTCGATGCTCGGGCGCGACGACGCGCTCGCGGGCCTGCTGCGCCGGGTCGACGGGCTGCAGTCGGAGAGCTTCGATCCGGGCAGCGCCGGCGCGCTCTTCGAGGAGCTGAAGCGCAAGCTGCCGGCCGCGTTCGTCGTCGGCGGCATCGAGGGCGGCGACGAACCCTGCGATCCGACGGATCCGGACTGGCTGCGCGCACGGATGCCGGCGGTGCGCGACCTGCTCTGGTCGCGGCTGCTCGAAGGCGACGAGGCGTCATGAGATTCGCCGAGCTCCATCTCGAGGCCTTCGGTCCCTTCACGGATCGCGTGCTCGCGCTCGGGGGGCCCGCGGATCCGGGCCTCTGCGTGATCTACGGCGCGAACGAAGCGGGCAAGAGCTCCGCGCTGCGGGCGATCCGCGGCTTTCTCTACGGGATTCCGGCGAAATCGCCGGACAACTTCATCCATCCCCATCCGGATCTTCGTATCGGCGCACGCGTCCGTTTCGCGGACGGCGTCGAGGCGACGCTCTTCCGCCGCAAGGGCACGAAGCAGACGCTCTCGGGCGAGGGCGGAGAGGTCGCTGGCGCGATCGCTCGGCTCGAGGCGCTGATGGCGAGCGTGCCGGAGTCGGTGTTCGCGCATTTGTACGGGCTCGATCATCCGGGGCTCGTCGAGGGCTCGCGTGCGCTGCTCGAAGATGGGGGCGAGCTCGGGCGCGCGCTCTTCGGCGCTGGACTGGGCGTCGTCCATCTGCGCCAGCTGATCGAGCGGCTCGAGAGCGAAGCGGCGGCGCTCTTCGTACCCCGCGGCCAGAAGCAGCGCATCAACGCGGCCATCGCCGAATGGAAGTCGCTGCAGGATGCGATCCGGGAGCAAGCGCTCGCGCCGAGTCGCTTCGAGGAGCAGGCGAAGCGGGTCGAAGGCCTCGCAGCCCGGGTCGCCGGTCTCGAGACCGCGATCGAGGCGTCGCGGGCCGAGCTCTCTCGAGCGCGCCGGTTGAAGGAGGCGCGCCAGGCGTTGGCGCGCGCGGAAGAAGAGCGCCGCGAGGCGCTCGCGCGCATCGAGCGCGAGACGGAGCGCGAGTCTTCGTTGGTGCTCGCGCCGAAGATCCTCGCCGCGCTCGAACGGATCGAATCCCTGCATCAGGAACTCGGTCGCTACCGCAGCACCATCGATCAGCTGCCGCGCCGCGAGGAAGCGGCCGCCGGACTCGAGCTGGAAATCGCCGGGCTCGTGGGCGTGGTGGGCGGTGAATGGCAGACAGCAAACGAGTCGCTCCTGCGCCGGGTCGTCGCGCGCGTTGGACGGGTTCGCGAGCGGGTGGCCGAGGCGGCGCGTTTCGAAGAACGGCTCGAGAAGGCGATCGATCAAGAGCAGGAGGCTCGCCTGCGCCTCGCCCGTCTGGAGGAGGAGGGCGCAGAGGGAGCTTCGGGCGAGTGTGTCCCGTGCTTGCCCGATCCCGAGCCGCTCGCGCGGGCCCTCGATCGCGCCAAGAAGCTCGGATCCGTCGACGCCTCGATCGCCGACCGGACCCGGCAGCGCGCCGCGATCCAGGAAGAGGCCGCGCGCGCGGCCGAGCGACTCCGCTTGACCGAGCTGGGCAGCGAGCGCCTCGCGACCTTGGCGCTTCCCTCCGCCGATCAGATCGAACGCCATGCCCGACGGCGCGCCGAACACGCCGCGCAGCAGGAGCGGCTGGCAGAGCGCCGGCGCGGGCTGCAGGGCGAGCGCCTCGGCGTGAACGAGGCCCTCGGGCGCCTGCGCGGGGAGGGGAGTCTGCCGGCCGAAGCCGATCTCGAGGCCGAGCGTCGGACCCGGGATGATTTGTGGAGGCGCCTGCGCGAAGGCGGACTCGATCCGGAGGCCCGGACCGATCTCGAGCGTCTGGCGGCGCAGCGCACGCTCGCCGCCGAGTTCGAGGACCGCATGCGCGCCGCGGACCGGCTCTCGGATCGCCTGCGCAACGAAGCGGATCGTGTCGCGCAGGGCGCGGCGCTCGTCGCCCAGGCGGAGCGCCTCGATGCGGCGCTCGCTCTGCTGGATCGGGAGGCGTCGCAGCTCGACGAAACGGCGGGTGCGCTCGAGGTCGATTGGAGGGCGACCTGGCCCGACGAGCTCGGCGATCCCGGCCCGCCGGAGTCACGAATCGACTGGCGCGCCCAGCTCGATGGATTGTTTGCGCTCGAAGTACGCCTGCGCGAGCTCGAGGATCAGATCGAGCGCGATCGAGCCGCCCGCGCGGCGGCGGTCGGAGGGATTCGCGAGGCGCTCGCCGTCGCCGCTCCGGCCCGCGCAGGTGGATCCGACGAGGTCCTCGAGCGCTGGATCGAACGAGGGGAAGCGGAGCTCGCGAGGCGGATCGAGGCGCGCTCG
>CAZFKD010000193.1:0-7566 GCA_964519695.1 uncultured Spirochaetaceae bacterium | reverse complement strand
TCCTCGCGATCGCGCCGCTCTTCGATGCGGCGGGCTTCCCGCCCGGCGTCGTGAACGTCGTCGCCGGTCTCGGCGAGGTCGCCGGCGACGCGATCGTCCGCCATCCCGACGTCCGCAAGATCTCCTTCACCGGATCGACGGCGACCGCGCGCCGGATCACCGAGCGCTCCGCCCCCGGCCTCAAGCCCCTCGCCTTCGAGCTCGGCGGCAAGAGCCCGAACATCGTCTTCGCCGACGCGGACCTCGACAAGGCGACGATCGGCGCGAGCACCGCCGCCGTCTTCACCGGCGGCGCCGGCCAGACCTGCGTCGCCGGCTCGCGCCTGCTCGTCCAGGACACGATCTACGACGCGTTCCTCGAGCGCATCGAGCAGCACGTGAAGCAGGCCGTCCGCCTCGGCAATGCCCTCGACGCCTCGACCACGATGGGCCCGATCGCCTTCGCCGAGCAGTTCGAGAAGGTGAAGGGCTACATCGAGCTCGGCCGCAAGGAGGGCGCCGAAATCGCCTTCGGCGGCCGCTTCGGCCCCGAGAACTTCGCCGCCGATTCGCCGCTGGCGAAGGGCTATTTCGTCTCGCCGACGCTCTTCCGCGGCGCGCGCAACTCGATGCGCGTCTGCCAGGAGGAGATCTTCGGGCCGGTGACCTGCGCGATCCCCTTCCACGACGACGACGAGGCCCTCGCGATCGCGAACGACACGACCTACGGCCTCGCCTCCGGCGTCTGGACCCAGAACCTCGGGCGCGCCCACCGCTTCGTCCGCGATCTGCAGGCCGGCGCCGTCTGGATCAACAGCTACCGCCGGATCCACTGGGCCGTGCCCTTCGGCGGGTACAAGGACTCGGGTTACGGCCGCGACTCGGGCCTCGAAAGCCTGCGCGGCTACCAGCAGACGAAGAGCGCCTGGCTCGAGCTCTCCTGAGCCCTCGGCTCATGCAGAGCCGAGACGAAGCCAGGCGAGCGGAGAGAGCGACGATGGAGTTCGACCCCCTGATCCAGACGACCAGCGACGACCCGCATGCGGTCTACGCCTGGCTGCGCGACGAAGAGCCGGTCCACTACTGCGCCGCGCGAGACCTCTTCGTGCTCTCGCGCCATGCCGACATCCTCGCCGCGGTGAAGGAGCCCGAGACCTTCGCCTCGGGCGAGGGCATCGTGCCCTCGGGCTTCAAGCCGGACGAGCCGACGATCATCGTGATGGATCCGCCGGCGCATACGGCGATGCGGCGCCACGTCATGCGCGCCTTCACCCCCCGCCGCATGGAATCCCTGACGCCCCGCGTCCGCGCGATCGCCCGCGACCTGATCGCCGACTGGCCCGCCGAGGGCGAGCTCGACGCCTTCGAACATTTCACGGATCCGCTGCCGATCGCGGTGATGGCCGAGCTGCTCGGCGTCGACGCGAGCGAGCGGCCGCTCTTCAAGCGCTGCGGGGACGCCATCGTCTATTCGAGTGGCGCCGATCCGGCCACGATCCGCGCAGCCCAGCAGGAGCTCGAGGCCTATCTCCTCTCGGTCTTCGAGCGCCGCCGCCGAACGCCGCAGCAGGACCTGATCAGCCTGCTCCTCTCCCCCGCCGACGACGGCGCGGCCCTCTCCGAGCGCGAGCTGCTCGGCCTCTGCTTCACGCTGCTCGTCGCCGGCACGGAGACGACGACCAGCGCCCTCGGCAACGCGCTCTGGCTGCTCGATCGCCATCCCGAGTGGAAGCGGCGCCTCGCCGGGGAGCCGGCCCTGATCCCGGCGGCGGTCGAGGAGATCCTGCGCTTCGAATCGCCCGTCCAGGGCCTCTCGCGCGTCGTCCGCCGCGACGTCCGGCTCCACGGCCGGACGATTCCGAAGGGCGCGCGCGTCCATCTGCTCTGGGCCGCCGCCAACCGCGATTCCCGCGCCTTCCCGGATCCGGACCGTTTCGATCCGCTCCGCTCGCCCAACAACCATCTCGCCTTCGGCTTCGGGATCCATTTCTGCCTGGGCGCGAGCCTCGCGCGCACCGAGCTGCGCATCGGCCTCGAGGCGCTCCTGACCCGGGCCCCCGACTACCAGCTCGACACGAAGGGCCTCGCCCGGCTGCCCTCGGATACCAACCGCGGCTTCGGCCGGCTCCCGATCCGCCTCGGCGGCGGCGCCCTCCGCCGCGAGTCGCCGCAGCCGCCCCCGATGTCGCCGCAGAGGAGATCCGCATGACCCTCGAGATCCTGCCCGTGACGCCCACGATCGGCGCCGAGATTCGCGGCGTCGACCTCGCGAAGCCCCTTTCGCGAGAGACCGTCGAAGCGATCCGGGACGCGCTGCACGCCCATCTCGTGCTCTTCTTTCGCGACCAGCGCCTCGCCGAAGCGGATCAGATCGCCTTCGCACGTCATTTCGGCGAGATCCAGATCCCGCCGCTCAAGACGAAATACCATGACCATCCCGAGATCAACGTCCTCGACCAGGTCTCCCCCCGCGGCGACGGGGCCGACAACTGGCATGCGGACCACACCTACACGAAGCGCCCCGCCCTCGGCTCGATCCTGCGCGCCGTCCTCGTCCCGCGCTTCGGGGGCGACACCGCCTTCGCGAGCATGTATGCGGCCTACGACGCGCTCTCCGAACCGATGCGCCGCATGCTGGACGGATTGACGGCCGTCCACGACATCACGCGCTCGGCGACCCGCGGCATCCGCGCGGGCCACGTGACGCAGAGCCTCGCGGAGATCCAGCGGCGGCTCCCGCCGGTGCGGCATCCGGTGATCCGCACGCATCCGGTGACGAAGCGGAAGCTCGTCTTCGTCAATGCGAACTCGACGACCCGGATCTGCGAGCTGCCGGACGCGGAGAGCGAGGCGGTCCTGCGCTTCCTGTTCGAGCACGTCCGCACGCCCGAGTTCCAGGTCCGCTTCCGCTGGGACGAGCAGTCGCTCGTCTTCCTCGACAACCGCTGCGCGCAGCATTACGCCGTCCCGGACTACGACGAGCGCCGCATCCTGCATCGCGTGACGATCGCGGGAGACGAGCCGTATTAGTCCGCGGCGGACGCGCCGGAGACGCTCGATGCGGCTGCGCCGTCTTCGCCCGAAGCGGGCGCCCAGTCCAGGACCGCGCGGCCGCCCGGACGCGGGACGAAGCGCGCCCGGACCGCTTCGCCGACGACCGGATCGCGCCCGGCCTGCCAGCCGCCGATCATCCGGATGCCCGGCCGCTCCTCGAGGGCGACGCGGACGACGACGTAGGGGACGCGATCCCGGAACGCCGGCGCAAAGACCTGATGGGTCCGGATCCAGCTCGAGACGACGCCGTGCCCCGAGCAGGCGACCCAGGCCGCGTCGAAGGACGCGCAGCGATCGCAGATCGCGCGCGCCGGCCAGCGCAGCGTCCCGCAGCGGGCGCAGCGCTGCAGGCGCAGCTCGCCCGCCGCGAGGCCGTCCCAGAACGGCTGCGAATCGAGGTCCGGCGTCGGCTCCGGCAGCTCGTCGATCATGCCCGAATCTCCTTCGCGGCGGGAGGGTCCGCGCTCGCCATCATGCTAGGCGCCCCTGCGCAGCACGAGGGCCGCGGTCGAGCCGGCGACGTAGCCGGGCTGGGCGGTGCTGAGGGCGAGCTCGGCGCCCTCGACCTGGCGCGCGCCGGCCGTATGGCGGAGCTGCGAGACCGCTTCGGCGACGTGGTTCAGGCCGTGGACGTAGCCCTCGGAGAGGAAGCCGCCCTTCGCGCAGAAGCCGTAGTCCTCGAGCTGGACGAGGACGCTGTAGGTGAAGCAGTCGTAGAGCTCGGCGAGGTCGAAATCCGAAGGCCCGACCCCCGCCATCGCGTAGAGGCGCGGGGCCATGTCGGCGGCCGCGGTCCGGGTCGGATCGTCGACCTGGTTGGCATAGAGATTCTGCCCGCCGCCCCAGGCCGCGCCGCGGATCAGGACCGGAACGTTGCGCAGATCGCGGGCGCGGTCCGCGCGGGTCAGGACGAGGGCGACGGCGCCGTCGGTCTCGAGGCAGCAGTCGAAGAGCCGAAACGGCTCGACGACGAAGCGCGCGGCGAGATAGTCCTCGAGCGTCATCGGCCCGCGCATCATCGCGCGCTCGTTGTCCCGGGCGAAGGCGCGCTGCTGGACGGCGATCTGGCCGAAATGTTCGGCGCGGGTGCCATAACGCGCCATGTGGGCGCGGGCTTCCATCGCGAATTGCTGGGGCGGCGTGAAGTAGCCGTAGGGCGCCTGGAACGGGGTCTCGACGGCGTCGACGAGGGGCCGGCCGGTGCCGCCCATGCGGAAGCCCGAGCGGGCGTTCAGCGCGCGGTAGCAGACGACGACGTCGGCGACGCCGGCATGCAGCGCGAGGGCGGCCTGGCCGACCATCGCGTGCGAGATGCTGCCGCCGCCGAACAGGTCGAGATGGAAGCGCAGGTCGCGGATCCCGAGGCTCTGGGCGACGACCATCGGGAGCACCGAATCGCCGACGCGAAACGTCGCGAGCCCGTCGACGTCGGCGGGCGCGAGGCCTGCGTCTTCGAGGGCGGCCGCGATCGCGCGCAGGGCGAGCGTCAGCGTCGTCGCGCCGGAGTTCTTCGAGAAGGGGGTGTAGCCGACGCCGACGACGGCCGTCTGGTCGCGCAGCGCGCTCATAGAACGCCCTCCTTCCGCAGCGCCCCGATTCGATCCCAGTCGAATCCGAGCTCCAGCAGGATCTCCTCCGTATGTTCACCGGCCTCGGGCGCGCGCGTGGTCCCGGCCGGCGTCTCGTCGAACTGCACCGGATTCGCGACGAGCCGGAAGCTCGAGCCGTCGCCCGCCTCGACCCGGGCGAGCAGGCCATTGGCCTCGACCTGCGGATCGCGGGTGATCTCGAGCGTATCCTGTACGACCTCCCAGACGCCGCTGAACGGGGCGAGCACGCGCCGCCAATGGTCGAGGGGCTCGCTCGCGAAGAGCGCGTCGAGCAGCGCCGCACAGTCCGCGCTGTTCTGCTGGAGCAGCTCGGCCGTCGCGAAGCGCGGATCCGCCTGCCATTCCGGATGGCCGACGACGCGGCAGAGCTCCGGCCAATGGCGGAAGGCCTGCAGGCAGACGAGCGCGATGAAGCGTCCGTCCTGCGTGCGATAGGTGCCCGCCAGCGCGTTGGTCTCGGGCACCCGCGGCAGCGGCTGCCAGACCGTGCCCTGAGCGAGCGAGCCCGCGATCGCCATGCCCATCGCCCACATCCCCATCCCGAGCAGCGAGAGATCGACGACCGGCGCCTCGCCGGTCCGCTCGCGGGCGAAGAGCGCCGCGGAGATCGCGCCGGCGAGGGTCAGACCCGCGAGCGAATCCCCGTAAGAGCCGCCCGGCATCGGCGAAGGCCGCTCGGCGCCCGGCGGCGTCGCTCCGTAGGCACTGCCCGCCCGGGCCCAGAAGGTCGCGTAGTCGAAGCCGCCGCGGTTGCGCTCGGCGCCGCGCTCGCCCATGCCGGTCCCGCGCGCATAGACGATGCGCGGATTCCAGGCGCGCACGTCCCCGAGCTCGATCCCGAGCCGCGCGCGCGACTCGGGCAGCAGGTTCGTGAGGAAGACGTCCGCGCTCTTCACCAGCGCGGCGAGCACCTCGCGTCCACCCGGCTTCGCGAGATCGAGGCCGATGCTGCGCTTGCCGCGGTTGGCATGCTCGATCGCGAAGTTGACGGGCCCTTCGATCGCGAGCGCGCCGGTCCGGCGCAGGCCGCGATAGGCGTCTCCGCCGCCCGGCGGCTCGACCTTCACGATCTCGGCGCCCCACTCGGCGAGCACGCTCCCCGCCAGCGGCACGAACACGTACTGCGCGACCTCGACCACCCGGATACCCTCGAGCACGCGCATCAGACGCCCCCTCCCCCGGACGCGGACTCGACGGCTGCGGCGCCCGCGGCGACCACAGGCCGAGCGCCGAAGGCCTGCCGCGCCGCGAAGACCTGCCCCGCGAGCGCGACGAGCAGGATGGCGAGGCAGATCGCGAAGCCCGATTCGTAGCTCCCCGTCCCATCGCGCACCCGCGCCAGCACGAGCGGCCCGAGCCCGCCGCCCGGAAAGTAGGCGAGCATCATGACGCCGTAGATCCCCGCGAAATAGCGCGCACCGAAGAACTCCGCCGCCGACAGCGGGATCAGCACGTCGCGCGCCGACGTCGCGATGCCGAACGCGATGCCGGCCGCGACCAGGATCCGCGGATCCGCCGCGAAGGGCAGCAGGCCGACTGCGAGCGCGAGCAGCGCCGTGTTCGCGACGAGCAGCCGGCGGGTCGGTATCCGCAACGCGACCGCCCCCGCGCCGAGCTTCGCGAGGATCCCGGCGCCGACCGTCAGCCCCAGCGCATCGGCTGCCTCGCTGCGCGTGTAGCCGAGATCGACGAGATAGAGGACGAGATGGTCGATCATCCCGAGCTGCGCGACGGCATAACAGAAGACCGTGAAGAAGAGGACCCAGAACGGGACGCGCCGAAGCGCCTGCTTCAGCGTCGCGGAGCCGTCCTCCGCTCCAGAGCCGGCACGGACTGCCTCGGCGGGAACCGCGGTGCTCGCGGAATTCGCGGCGACGGCGCCGGGCCCGCCGGCAGCCCCTGGCCCGGTGATGCCCGCCTCGGCTCCGGTCCCGGCCTCGAAGGCATCCTCGCCCTCGCCCGCGCCCGGATCCCGCACGACGAAGAGCGCGAAGGGGAGGATCATGGCCATCGCCGCGACACCGACGGCCGCGGTCGCCCCGCGCCAGCCGAGGATCCCCGTCCATTCGTCGATCGCATGGACGAAGACGACGGCGCCGATGTTCGACCCCGCGAACGCGAAGCCGAGGGCGATGCCGCGGGAGCGCTGGAACCAGCGCGTCACGACCGCGCCGACCGAGACGTCCCCGATCCCCGCGTTTCCGAGCGCGAGCAGCATCGTCGCCACGTAGAAGGCGGGAAGCGACTGCATCGTCGCGAGGACCAGGAACGTCGCGCCCAGGCAGACGACGGCCCCGACCAGCACCGGCCGGATCCCGAACCGAACGCAGGCCATGCCGATCAGCGCCTGACAGATGGAGGTCACGAAGATCATGGGCGCCATCGCCGAGGACCACATCGTCCGCGTCCAGCCGAGATCGCCGATCACGTCGGGCGCGATCGCCCGGCTCGCGTAGAAGAGCCCCGCCCCCATCTGGCAGACGAGGCAGCCGAGGACGACGAGCATCGCGCGACGCGAGAGGAGAAAGGCGCTCAACGGTCCACCATCGCGCGCCTAACGGTTGCCGGCCGCGGCGGCGCTCGCGGGCGAAGCGAGGCGCCCCTTCTCCGGCAGCGGAGAATGGCCCGCCTCGAGGGCGACGCCGGTCGAGTTCGCGACCATCGAGAGCATCGTGTACTGGCCGACGACGAAGGGCAGCTCGACGAGCTGATCCGGGGCGTAGCGGCCGGCGAGCCGCTGCCAGAGCGCGTCGTCGATCTGCTGCCGGACGTGGAGCTGGTCGGCGGCGAGCAGCAGGTCGCGATCGGCCTCGCTCCAGCCCGGGGCGTCCGGGCCCTCGGCGATGCGCGCGATCTCCGCGTCCGAGAGGCCGGCGACGCGGGCGTAGTCGACGTGATGCCCCCATTCGAAGTCGCTCTGGCA
>CAZFKD010000192.1:0-7568 GCA_964519695.1 uncultured Spirochaetaceae bacterium | reverse complement strand
CGAGGCCCCCGAAGGGGTTCGATACGCTCGGCACTCGCTTGTTCGAGGGCTAGGCGAGCGCCTCCCCGAGCAGCGCCTCGTCCCGCCCCGACGCCACTCCGTACCGCGAAGCCTGTCTCCCCTCCGGCCGCCGCTCAGCGGCGAATCCGCCCCGGCGGATTCGTCCGCTGCAGTGCCGGCCGATGGCACGGCCTCCGCGAGGCCTAGTAGTGCCACGGAAAACGTCTGAAATTTCGGGGCCGCTTCTCGAGAAACGCGTCGCGACCTTCTTCCGCTTCTTCAGTCATGTAGGCGAGTCGTGTCGCCTCGCCGGCGAAGACCTGCTGACCGACGAGACCGTCGTCGATCAGGTTCAGCGCGAACTTCGCCATCCGCTGCGCCGTCGGGCTCTTCGTGTTGATCTCGGCCGCCCATTCGAGGGCCGTCGTCTCGAGCTCCGCATGGGAAACGACGGCGTTCACCATCCCCATCGCCTTCGCCTCTTCCGCGTTGTAGCTGCGCCCGAGGAAGAAGATCTCGCGGGCGAATTTCTGGCCGACCTGGCGTGCGAGATAGGCGGAGCCGAAGCCGCCGTCGAAGCTCGCGACGTCCGTATCGGTCTGCTTGAAGACGGCGTGCTCGCGGGAGGCGAGCGTGAGGTCGCAGGTGACGTGGAGGCTGTGACCGCCACCGACGGCCCAGCCCGGGACGACCGCGATCACGATCTTGGGCATGAAGCGGATCGCGCGCTGGATCTCGAGGATATGCAGGCGGCCGGTCCGGCCCGGGTCGATCGACTCGGCGGTCTCGCCCTCGGCGTATTTGTAGCCGTCGCGGCCGCGGATGCGCTGATCGCCGCCGCTGCAGAAGGCCCAGCCGCCATCGCGCGGCGACGGGCCGTTGCCCGTCAGCAGGATGCAGCCGACGTCGGTCGTGCGGCGGGCATGGTCGAGCACGCGGTCGAGCTCGTCGACGGTCTGCGGGCGGAAGGCGTTGCGGACCTCGGGGCGGTCGAAGGCGATGCGGACGGTGCCCTGGTCGACGGCGCGGTGATAGGTGATGTCCGTGAGATCGAAGCCGGGGACCTCGCACCAGCGGCTCGGATCGAAAAGGGGCGAGATCGGCTTCGGGGACGTCTTCGGGGGCATTCGCGGCGAACCTCCTGGGCGGTGGCGGCCGAGAATAGCCGGCCGCGTCCGATCGGCGCGGCGCGCCGGCGCAGCGCAGCGCCGGCGCAGCGCCGTGCCGCGCTAACGTGCGCCGCGCGGACGACGAGGAGGCGAGAGAGACCGTGGACGAAGCCGAACGCCCTGCCCCGCTCGATGTCGCGACGATCGGGGAGACGCTGCCCCTGCTCGAAGGCCTCCGGACCGCGCGCGCGATCCGGCGCTTGCGTCCGGATCCGGTGCCGAGAGAGTTGATCCGCAAGGTCTGCGAGGCGGGCACGTTCGCGCCCTCCGGCGGCAACCGGCAACCCTGGGTCTTCGTCGCGGTCGACGACGCCGAGAAGCGACGTTGGATCGCCGAGCGCTACCGCCCGATCTTCCAGGACTACATCCGCGAGCCCCTCGCGCGAGCGAAACGCGATGGCTTCCCGGACCGCCTGCGCCGGAACATGGAGGCGGCGCTCCACCTCGCCGAGCATCTGCACGAAGCGCCCGTCCTGCTCTTCGTCGCCGGCTGGCTCCGCCGGGGCGAGCCGCAGCTCCAGGCGCTCTATCCCTGCGCCCAGAACGTGCTGCTCGCCTGCCGGGCCGTCGGGCTCGGCGCCTCGTTCACGACGCTGCATCGCGCCTTCGGCGAGGAATGCGACCGCATGCTCGGCCTGCCGCCCGAGATCCCGTCCGCCGTCCTGATCCCGATCGGCTGGCCGCTCGGCAAGCACGGCGTCCCACCCCGGGAGCCCGTCGACGGCAAGCTCTTCTGGAACGCGTTCGACGGCGGGGCGGTCGCGGAGAAGCGGCCGATCCGCTGAACGCCGCCCGCCGGCGCGGCTCCGCGGCGGCCGTCGCCGAGCGAGCCTGCGAGTCCGCTTCCGCGCGTTGCCCGGCCCGGCCCTGCGGCCTAGCAGCCCGTTGAAGAACTCCCGCGGAGATCCGGCGCGTGGATTTTTCGTCCGATCGAGGCGCGGAAGCGCTGCTGGGCCGATGCCCAGCAAGCTTTCGCAACGAAGAGCGGGCGAAAATGACGCGTGCCGGGCGACAGCGGGAGTTCTTCAACGGGTTGCTAGTGTTGGCGGGCCCGATCGTGCGCTGAACGGCGCGTCCGGAGGATCCCCATGGCCCGTGAAGTCGTCGTCGTCGAAGCCGTCCGCAGCCCCCTCGGCAAGCGCGGAGGCCAGCTCGCCGCCCTGCATTCGATCGATCTGCTCGGCCGCGTCCAGAGCGAGGTGCTGCGCCGGGCGGGCGTCGATCCGCGCGAGATCGGCCAGGTCGTCGGCGGCTGCGTCGGGCAGGTCGGCATGCAGACGATGAACGTGACCCGCAATGCCTGGCTCGCGCAGGGCCTGCCGATCGAGGTCGCCGCGACGACCGTCGACGCGCAATGCGGCTCCTCGCAGCAGGCGACGAACCTCGCCTATGCCCTCGTCGCCTCCGGCGTCGTCGACGCGGCGATCGGCTGCGGCGTCGAGCTGATGAGCCAGGTCCCGATGGGCTCGACCATCCCGCGCGACCCCTTCGTCGGAAAGCCCGTCAACAAGAGCTATTGGGAGCACCACGAGCTGACCTCCCAGTTCGAGGGCGCCGAGCGCATCGCGAAGCAATGGGGCATCTCCCGCGCAGAGACCGACGCCTTCGGTCTGCGCTCCCAGGAGCGCGCCGCGAAGGCCTGGAACGAGCGGCGCTTCGATTCCCAGATCGTCCCGATCGACGCCCCGACCGGCATCGTCGACGGCAAGCCGACGCAGGAGACGCGCCACGTCGAGCGCGACGGCGGTCTGCGCGCGACGACCCTCGAAGCGCTCGCCGGCCTCAAGACGAACCTGCCCGATGGCGTACACACCGCGGGCTCCTCGTCGCAGATCTCCGACGGCGCCGGCGCCGTCCTGCTGATGACGCGCGACAAAGCGCGCGCCCTCGGCCTGCGGCCCCGCGCGACGATCGTGGCGAGCGGGCTCGTCGGCTCGGATCCCGTCCTCATGCTGACGGGCCCGATCGAGGCGACCCGGAAGCTGCTGAAGGACACCGGCCTCTCGATCGACGACATCGACGTCACCGAGATCAACGAGGCCTTCGCCTCGGTCGTGCTCGCCTGGGAGCGTGAATTGAAGCCGGATCCCGAGACCGTGAACCCGAACGGCGGCGCGATCGCCCTCGGCCATCCGCTCGGGGGAACGGGCGCGATCCTGCTGACGAAGGCGCTCCACGAGCTCGAGCGGGCCGGCGGGACGCATGCGCTCGTCACGATGTGCTGCGGCGGCGGCCTCGGGACCGGGACGATTCTGCGCCGCGAATAGCACAGCGCGCGCGCCCGGCCGCCCGTTCAGACGAGCTCGATCCGAATCCCCGCGAGCTCGAACTGCTCGCCGCGCCGCGCGGGATCGCTCGCGGCGAGCCGCACCTCGGCGAGGCCTTCGTTCGCCTCGCCCGCCGCGCATGCGCGGAAGGTGATCGCCCCGCGATCGAGCACGATCCGCCCGTCGCTCGCGAGCGGCCGGCCCAGGACTTCCGACCAGCGCCGCGCGAGCCGCGCGGGATCCGGGCTGCGAAGCCCGATGCCGACCAGCCCCGAGACGACGTCGTTCGACACGAAATCCCGCCAATGCGGCCCCGCGCCGACCCAGGAATCCGGCGGATCCGGCTCGTCGAAGGAGATCATGAGGCCGCCCGTATCCGCGGGATGCAGATGGATGCCCGCCCAGTCCTGCCCGTCGGCGCTGCCGCGCGTCTCCTGATCCAGGACGATCCGGATGCCCAGCGACTCGACCCGGGCGCGGTGGGCGGCGAGCGCGCGCGTCTGCAGGATCACCATGTATCCGCCGTCGCCCTGGCGCCCCCGGTGGCGACCGCCCGGCGTGTCGGGGCGCGTCGGCGCGAGGATCTCGAAGAAGGTCTCTCCCATCGGCAGCACGATGTTCTCGAGCCCCCAGGTCGCGACGCTCGGATCGCGGAAGGCGACGCGCAGCCCGAGGCGCTCGGCGAATTCGCGCTCGGCGCGCGCGAGATCGCGGACGATGAGCGTGATCTGCAGGAGCGCGAGGGAGACGGGCGCAGGCCCGGCCCAGCGTTCCGACAGGCCCGGCTGCCCGCTGGTCGAATCGGCCATTCTCTTTGCTCCTCCCGTCGCGGATCGAGCGCTAGCGTGACGCGGCGACGAGCCGCTCGCACACGCGCAGCCCTCCGACCCGCGCAGGCCGCAGACAAAGGAAGCAGACCTTGAACGATCCCACCCCTCTCGAAACCGTCCGCTACGAAGTCCGCGACGCCATCGCCCACGTGACCTTGAATCGCCCGAACGCGCGCAACGCGCTCTCGGCGCAGCTGATGCGCGAGCTGACCACCGCCTTCGAACGTGCCGGTGCGGACCCCGAAGTCCGGGTCGTGATCCTGACCGGGGCGGGCCAGGCCTTCTGCGCCGGCGTCGATCTCAAGGAGCCGGCGACGATGTCGGGCGAGGCGGTCGCCCCCGGCGAGCGGCCCGCCGCCTGGCGCGCGATGGAGGCCTGCCGCCGCCCGATCATCGGCGCGATCAACGGCGCCGCGATCACGGGCGGGTTCGAGCTCGCCCTCGCCTGCGACGTCCTCGTCGCCTCGACGAACGCCCGCTTCGCGGATACACACGCCCGCGTCGGCGTCATCCCCGGCGCCGGCCTCTCCCAGCGTCTCTCGCGGGCGATCGGGATCTACCGCGCCAAATACCTCGCGCTGACCGGGAACTTCCTGTCGGCGCAGCAGGCGTACGCATGGGGCCTCGTCTCCCACGTCGTCCCGCCCGAGCAGCTCGACGAAACGGCCCAATCGATCGCGCGGGACATGCTCTCGGTCCAGCCCCACATGCTCGAGCCCTACAAGGCACTCATCGACGAAGGCTTCGCGCGGGAGTTCGGCGAGGCGATGGACCTCGAGTCACGCCGATCGGCGGCGCAGATCGAGGCGATGGGAGCGTGGGTGGGGGCGCGCGGCGCGTTCGAGGCCGTGCGGGAGCGGGGGCGGGGGCAGCAGGGCTAGGCACGCGCCTACTCGATCAACACCCCCGGCTCCCCGAACCCCTGCGCCTTGCAGGCCGCCAGATAGAACGCGACCGTCGTCTGTGCATCGACCACGCTCGTGACGTTCCCGTTCTCGTCGAGGTTGACGTTCGCCCCGTACATCTGGAACCAGACGCGCGTCTCGTCCTCGATGCACTGCAGCGTGTGGACCGAGCCGGCCGGCTCGTAGAGGAACGAGCCCGCTCGGTTCACGTAGTCGTATTCCTTGTACTTCCACGCGCCGGACGTCGTGTAGCCGAAGACCGGACCCGTATGCCGATGGGTCTGCACTTCGTAGCCCGCCTGGAAGACGTTCTCGATGATCCAGAGGTTCTCGCCGAGCTTGACCTGCAGGACCTTCAGCTTCGCGCCCTGGCCGATGTCGACGAAGGGCAGGTCGCGGGCGCCGATGTGGATCGATTCGGGGGTCTTCAAGACGTTCATGGCGGGCTCCTGACTGGTATGCTGGCCGCGAGTCGCGGGCCCGGCCGAGAGTAAGTCACGGATCCGGTGCGAGCGAGAGCGAGGCCCGCATGGGGAAGGATCGTCCGAAGCCGCGCCCGGCAGGGCGCGCGAGCGAGTCTGGAGCCCGAAGCAGGAGCCGGCGCCCGGCGGGCGCTGACGCGGAGGCCGGCCAGGCCCGAGAGGACCTCGCGGTGCTGCTCGCCGAGGCGCGCGAGCTCCAGCCCCGCATGGTCGCCCTGCGCCGGGCGATCCATTCCGAGCCCGAGCTCGGCTTCGACAATCCGCGCACCCGCGAGAAGCTGCTCGCCCAGCTCGAAGGGCTCGGGCTCGACCTGAGTCTGCACGAGCGAACGACGGGCGTCGTCGCGGTCCTGCGCGGCGAGGCGAATGCGAGCAGCGCAGACGCGCGCACGAACGGCAAGCGCGGCGCGAACGGTGCGCGCGCGACGCGGCGCGTGCTCCTGCGCGGCGACACCGACGCGCTGCCCATGCCCGAGGAGACGGGGCTCGCCTATCGCTCGAAGATCGAGGGCCGGATGCACGCCTGCGGCCACGACGCCCACGTCGCGATGCTGGTCGGTGCGGCGCATCTGCTCGCGCGTCGGCGCGGCGAGCTCGCCGGCGAGGTCGTCTTCATGTTCCAGCCCGGCGAGGAGGGCTTCGGCGGGGCCGAGGTCATGCTCGACGAGGGCATGCCCGAGGTCGACGGCGCCTTCGCGCTTCATGTCGCGCCGCCGCTACCGACCGGCATGGTGGGGACGAAGCCGGGCGCCCTGATGGCGGCCTTCGACGATTTCGAGATCGAGGTCCGGGGCCGCGGCGGGCATGCCTCGATGCCGCAGGACTGCATCGATCCCGTTCCGATCGCCTGCCAGATCGTGAACGCGCTCCAGGCCTTCGTCGCCCGGCAGATCCCGGTGACGGATCCGGGCGTTCTCAGCGTGACCCAGATCCACGGCGGGACGGCGAATAACATCATCGCCGATTCCGTCCGGCTCCAGGGCACGCTGCGCGCGCTTTCGCCGCGGACCCGGGACGCCCTCGCCGCGGGCCTGCAGCGGGTCGCGGAGGGGATCGCCCGGGCACACGGCGCCGAGGCGAGCGTGCGCATCCTGCCGGGCTACCCCGTCGCGGCGAACGATCCGGGCTTCGAGGCCTTCGCGCGCGGCGTCGCGGGCGAGCTGCTCGGCGCGGGCGCGGTCCTGCCCCTGCCGTCCGCGGTGATGGGCGCCGAGGATTTCGCGTACGTGCTCGAGCGGGTGCCCGGGGCGATGATGCTGCTCGGCGTTCGCCCGCCGGGCGCGAAGGAGGCCGCGCCCTGTCATTCGACGCGCATGCAGCTCGACGAAGAGGCGATGCCGCTCGGCGCCGCCCTGCACGCCGCGATCGCGACCCGCTTCCTGGCGGGCGCAGGCTGCTAGAATGCGCGCCGTTTTTCGGGCAGGTCGAATCGTCGCGGGGGAATGCGCGTGGCTCGGGTGGATATCGAGGGGCTGAAGGGCGTCATCGGTTTCGGCGTCGCCGGAAATTTCGCGGGTCATCTCGAGCAGGCGGGGGAAGCCTCGGATTTCAAGGATCTGCAGCTCGACGATCCGCGGGCGCCGAAGGGCATCTTCCCCTTCTACGTGCCGCGCGCGGGCCGGCCCGCCGACGAGGCCGACGTCGCCGCGCATTTCCTCCACCGCTTCCCGATCTCCCCGGACGGGATCCGCCTCGCCTCGCGCGACCAGAACCACCAGATCGAGCCCGAGGTCGCCCTGCTCTGCGACCTCGCTTATTCCTCGGCTTCATCGAAGGAGGCGGGGGGACGCGTCGTCTCCGTGACCCCCCGATTCGCGATGGCCCACAACGACTGCTCGATCCGCCGCGAGGGCGCGGGGAAGATCAGCGAGAAGAAGAACTGGGGCGCGGACTCGAAGGGTACGGCCCGCGAGGC
>CAZFKD010000191.1:2878-7574 GCA_964519695.1 uncultured Spirochaetaceae bacterium | reverse complement strand
GGTGTACGCGACGAGGCCGAGATCCGCGGCCATCGCCGGACCTACGTCGGCGCGATGCCCGGCCGCATCCTGCAGAGCCTGAAGCGGGCCGGCTCGCGCAACCCCGTCTTCCTGCTCGACGAGATCGACAAGGTCGGTTCGGATTTCCGCGGCGATCCCTCGTCGGCCCTGCTCGAGGTCCTCGACCCCGAACAGAACCACAGCTTCTCGGACCACTACATCGAGGCCCCCTTCGATCTCTCGCGCGTGCTCTTCATCGCGACGGCCAACACCCTCTCGACGATTCCACCGGCCCTGCTGGACCGCATGGAGGTCATCGAGCTCTCCGGGTACACCGAGCAGGAGAAGCTCGCGATTGCCGAGCAGTATCTCGTCCCGCGTCAGATCGAGGCCCACGGGCTCACGCCCGGCCAGGTCACGGTCGAGCGCGCTGCGCTCGAGAAGGTGATCGGCGACTACACGCGCGAGGCCGGCGTGCGCAACCTCGAGCGCCACATCGCGACGCTGATGCGCAAGAGCGCGCGCCGGATCGCGGAGAATCGCGATGCGACGATCGTGGTCGGCCCGGATACCGTCTCCGAGTCGCTCGGGGCGCCGCCGCATCTGCCCGAGACCGCCGAGGCCTCGAGCATTCCGGGGGTCGCGGTCGGCCTCGCGGTGACCGCCCATGGCGGCGACATCCTCTTCATCGAGGCGGCCGACAATCCGGGCGGCCAGGGGATCAGGCTGCGCCTGACCGGCCAGCTCGGGGACGTCATGCGGGAATCCGCGGAAGCGGCGCTCTCCTGGGTGCGGGCCCACGCGAAGGAGCTCGGCCTCGGCGAAGCGGCGCTGGCGCCGCGCGAGATCCATCTGCACGTCCCGGCCGGCGCGGTGCCGAAGGACGGGCCCTCGGCGGGAGTCGCCCTCGTGACCGCCCTCGTTTCCCTGCTCTCCGACCGGAGCGCGCGCAGCAACGTCGCGATGACGGGCGAGATCTCGCTGCGCGGCCGCGTGCTGCCCGTCGGCGGCATCAAGGGCAAGCTGCTCGCGGCCCGGCGGGCGGGGATCGATACCGTCGTGATCCCGCGCCGCAACGAAAAGGACCTGGCCGAGGTCCCGAGCGAGGTCCGAGAGGCCCTCGGCATCCATCTGGTCGATACGATCGACGAGGCGCTCGCGCTGACGCTCTCCGATCCCACGACCCCGAGGCCGCCAACGGCCGCCTGAATCCGCGCCGTTTTCCCGGAACGGCCGGCGACCGGGCTTCGCTAGACTGCGCGCCTTGCGGATCGCATTGGTACACGACTGGCTGACCGGCTATCGGGGCGGGGAGCGGGTGCTCGGGCATCTCGCCCAGCGCTTTCCCGAGGCCCGGCTCTTCACCCTCTTCTATACCCCGGGCCGGGTTCCCGCCTCGATCGAACGACTCGCCATCGAGACCAGTCCTCTCGATCGCCTGCCCTTCGCTCGGCGCCACTATCGCAAGCTCCTGCCGCTCCATCCCTGGGCCGTCCGCCGATTCGATCTGCGCGGCTTCGACTTCGTCTTGTCGACGAGCCATGCCGTCGCGAAGAGCGTGCGCGTGCCCGACGGCGTTCCCCATCTCGCCTACTGCTTCACGCCCATGCGTTATGTCTGGGACCAGGTCGACGAATATCTCGGCCGGGGCCTGCGCCGCGCCCTTGCTGCGCCGCTGGTCGGGGCGCTGCGCCGCTTCGATCGCCGGACTTCGGGCCCCGAGACCGTGACCCGCTTCGTCGCGATCTCGAACGAGGTCGCGGGTCGCATCCGGCGCCACTACGGCCGGGAAGCGAACGTCGTCGCGCCGCCGGTCGACGTCTCCTGGATCGAGCCCGCACGCGCGCCCGCCGACGATTTCTTCCTGCTCGTGAGCAGCTTCGTCCCCTACAAGCGCGACGACATCGCCCTCGCGGCCTTCCGCCGATCGGGACGCCGGCTCGTGGTCGCCGGCGACGGTCCCGGGCGGAGCGCCCTCGCTCGCGGCGGCCCTGCGAACATCGAATTCGTCGGCCGGGTCGACGACGCGACCCTGGCGGAGCTTTATCGGCGGTGTAGAGCGTTGATCCATCCGCAACGCGAGGACTTCGGGATGATCGCCGTCGAGGCGCAGGCCGCCGGACGGCCCGTGATCGCCTTCGGCGCCGGCGGCGTGCTCGACACCGTCGTTCCCCTGCGCGCGCGGGACGAGGGCGAGTTCGACGACGCAGATGGCGACGACACCGATCAGGCGAACGCGTCGTATCGCCCCCCGACCGGCTTGTTCTTCGATCGCCAGGATCCCGATGCGCTCGAACGGGCGATCACACGTTTCGAGAAGACCGAACACCGCTTCCATCCCCTCGCCCTCCGGCGCCAGGCGGAACGCTTCGCTCCGGCACGCTTCGATGCCGCGCTCGACGGCGAGATCGCCGCATGTCTCGGAGGCCCGCGGCCTTGACGGCGAGCCCCGATCCGATCCCGATGCAGGACCTCGCGATCCAGCACGAGGCGCTCGAGCCGGCCCTGCTCGCCGGCCTGTCGAAGCTCCTCGCGAGCGGCCGATTCATCCAGGGCGACCCGGTTCGCAGCTTCGAGCACGAGCTCGCACGGCTCTGTCAGGCCGAGCATGCCGTGGGCTGCAACTCGGGAACGGACGCACTCTGGCTCGCGCTGCGCGCCCTCGACATTGGCCCGGGCGACGTCGTGCTCTGTCCCGCCTTCTCGTTCTTCGCGAGCGCGGCGACGATCGTGCGCCTCGGCGCCCGGCCGCTCTTCTGCGACATCCGGCCCGATACGTTGAACCTCGACCCGGAAGACGCCCTCGCGCGGGCGGGCGAGGTCCCGCGCATCAAGGCCGTCCTGACCGTCGATCTCTTCGGACGGCTCTGCGAGCTCGGCGCGCTCGCCGACGAATGCCGCGCCCGGGAGATCCCGATCGTCGAGGACGCCGCGCAGGCCGTCGGTGCGCGCGATGGCTCGGGCCGCCCGCTCGGCGCGCAGGCCCGGATCGCGTGTCTCTCGTTCTACCCGACCAAGAATCTCGGCGCCCTCGGCGACGCCGGGGCCGTCGTCACGGCCGATGGCGCGCTCGCCGACCGGATCGCCCGGCTCCGCGCCCACGGCGAATCCGAGCCCGGCGTCTACGGCGAGCTCGGCATCAATTCCCGCCTCGACTCCTTCCAGGCCCTCGCCCTCTCGATCAAGCTCGCCCACCTCGGCGAATGGACGCGGGCGCGCCGGGAATGGGCGGCCCGCTACGACGCGCTCTTCCGCGAGCGCGGCGCGCTCGGCGCGCTCGCGCCTTGGAGCGCGGACGGTCTGCCGCTCCGCCTGCTCGCGCCCGCTCCCGCGCCGGCGCTTCACACCTATCATCGTTATGTCGTCCGGGTCGCGCCCGATCGCCGGGCCGGCCTGATCGACGCGCTGCGACAGCAGGGGATCGGCTGCGAGATCTACTACCCGCGCGGCCTGCACCAGCAGCCCGCCCTGGCGAACCATGCGCCGAAACGCCCGCTCATCGAAGTCGAACGGGCCACCCGGGAATGTCTGGCGCTGCCCCTCTATCCCGAGCTCGGTAGCGCGCGGGTCGAGCGCGTCGTCGACGCCGTCGTCTCCCATCTCGAGAAGCCGCGCGCGGCAGGGCGCTGATGCTCGGGACGGCGATCGCACGGATCGACGCATTCGCGGCGCGCGCGCCGGCCCCGGCGCGCCTCGACGCCGGCCCTTCGAATCAGCCCGCGTCCTCGTCTGAGACCGACCGGCCGGGCGGACTCCTGCGCCGTCCGAGCCGGAGCAGGGTCATCGCGAGGATGCGCAGATCGAGCCAGAACGACCATTTCTGGATGTAGTAGAGGTCGTGCTCGAGCCGCTCCTGGATCGACGTATCGCCGCGCCAGCCATGGACCTGCGCCCAGCCGGTCATGCCCGCCCGGACCTTGTGGCGCAGCATGTAGCCGGGCATCTCGCGGCGAAACGACTCGATGTAGGCGGGCCGCTCCGGACGCGGCCCGACGAGGCTCATCTCGCCTCGCAGGACGTTCACGAGCTGCGGCAGCTCGTCGAGATCGAAGCGCCGCAGCCAGCGGCCGATGCGCGTGCGCCGGGGATCGTCGGCGCGCGTCCAGCCGACGCCGCCCGCCTCGGCGTCGGTGCCCATCGAGCGGAACTTCAACATGTCGAAGACGCGACCGTCGTGGCCCATGCGCGTCTGGCGGTAAAGGATCGGACGGCCCGACGTCACGGCGATGGCGAGCGCGATGCCGAGCAGCGCGGGCGACAGAAGCACGAGCGCGACCAGTGAGGCGCAGAAATCGGAGATCCGTTTCGCGACGGCGGGCCAGCCGACGAGCGCGGTCTCCTGGAGCCCGATCACCGGGATGCCATCGAGGCTCTCGACCGTGCTGCGCAAACCGTGACCATGCAGCAGATCCGGCACGACCTTGACGTTCACGATCTCGTCCGCGAGCGAAGCCACCACCTTCTCGAAGCGTTCGGCCTCGTGGCGGGACAGCGCGATGATCAGCTGATCGACGCGGTGGGCCCGCAAGATCGATTTGAGATCCCCGTACCCGCCGATGACCCGCGCGCCCGCGACACCGCCCCCGAGGAGCGCGCGGCCGTACGCCCCCGCCTCCCCCTCCAGCAGCGCGAGCAGCCGCGCGTCCCGCGAGGGCGGGCGCACGCGGTGCTCGTGCATCCCCGCGCTGCGGAAAAA
>CAZFKD010000191.1:0-2868 GCA_964519695.1 uncultured Spirochaetaceae bacterium | reverse complement strand
GCCCCCCGAGCGCCCCGTCCGCCACGACGCCGAGGATGCGAAGGCCCGCATCGGGCCGCCCGGCGATCCGCGCGACCACGCTCTCGGCGAGCGGCCCGGATCCCACGACCAGCACGTAGCGCAGATTGAAGCCGCGCCGCCGCGCCTGGCGAAGCAGGAACCGGACGGACGACCTAAACCCGATCACCAGTGCCGGAGCGGCCAGACTGAAGATCCCGATCGCGAGGCGCGAGTACGGATGACCGCGCGCGAAGAACGTCGCCGCCGCAAGGACCATGATCGCGAGGACCGTCGCTCGCACCACCGCCGCGGCCTCACCGAGCGGCGAGTCCATCCGGCGCGGCTGGTAAAGACCCTGGGCGTGAAAGAGCACCAGAAAGAGCGGCAGGATCAGGGGCAGCGGATAGAGGTAGGTCGAGAGCGGCGGGACACCGAGAGGCGCCGGAATGCCGGCATGGAAACGAATCCCGTAGGCGGCGAGCCAAGCGAGTCCGACCAGCGTCAGATCCAGCGCGCCGAGCAGGGTTCGAAAGACATCGCTGTACCGATGGAGCATGCGCCCGCGCGTCCCCCCGACCTCGAATCGCGGGCCAGAGCTTGCCAGATCCGGGCTCAGGATGCCGGATCGGGCCTCAGCTCGAACACCAGGACGGACTGGCTCCCCGCCACGGCCGTATGGACGGGAACGAGCCAGGTCCCGATCCCCTCGGCGATGCCCGCGTGGTCTGCGAGCTTGGCCGCATCGATGACGAGCCAGCGCGCGCCCCGTCCGCGGAGCTGACGCTCGATCTGTCCGTCCCGGCCATCCGGAAGGGGCACGAAGGGCGCGCCGGCGTAGTACGCGGTCCGCCCCTTTTGGGCCGCCACCGGACCGAGCGGCCCCCGACGGCTCTTCAGCCATTCGGCGGCGACCCGCTCGAGCGCCCGATCGCTTCGCCGCGCCCGGAGATCACGCGGCCCCCAGGCGGCGAGCAACACGACTGCCGCGAGTACGACGATCCACCTCCCCTCGAGCCGGCCGGCGAGCCCGGCCACGAGCCTGCGAATCCCCCCTGACCGTTCGCGCTCGCCCGGCTTCGAACGCTGTCCCGAGGCCACCGCGCGAATCGCGGCGAGCGCGCTGCACCACCCGACCGCAGCGAAGATCGTGAGCGGGAGCCAGGCGGCGAGCGCGTGGCGGCGGCTGACGTAGCCCGCACCCGAGACGAGCAAGACGAGCAAGCCCGTGTGAAGCACGAGCGATCCCGCGAGCACGGCATCGAAGGCGCGCAGTCCGCGCCGCGGGCGCGACGCGACGCTCGCGACCCCGAGCATCGCGAACACGAAGAGCTCGTGGCGGAAGGCCGAGATCGAAGTGGACACGACGCGGACGATCGCCTCGACCAGACCCGCTAGCGAACGGGCGGGCCGCTCGATCCCCGCGCCGTCGATGCGGATCGAGCTCTCCGGGAGCGGAAGCGAGCGCGGATCCCGGAGCGCTTCGCGTCGCGCCCGCCGATCCCGCTCGATCTCCGCGCGCGTCGGCCCGCCTTGCGCCAGCTCGGCGATCGACTTCTTCTGACTGAGCGCGAAGTCCCCGTCTGCCTGCTGCTCCGCGACGACGAAGGCACCCGTCAGCGCGAGGCATGTGAGCACGACGAGCGCCGTGGGCCCGACGAGCCTGCGCCGCTCGTGTGCGCGCGCAGCGACGAGCCGTCCCATCAGCCCCGCGACCGCGATACCCGCGATCAGCAATCCCTCCGGTCGCGTCCAGTAGGCGAGCGCGGCGAGCAGCCCGAAGAGCAGCGCACGCGCCGGACTCGGTCGCTCGAGCAGCTCGATCAGCACGGCGAAGCTCGCGAGGTAGAGGCCCGCATACAAGCCGTCGCTCATCACGTCGGCCGAGAAATCGACCGCCCAGGGATGCAAGGCGACCGTCCAGGCCGAGATCCATGCCACCGCCGGACCGAAGCGCGCCCAGGCCATCCAGAAGATCGCTGCCACCGCGAGCAGACCGCCCGCGATCGAAACGAGGATCGCCGCCGCCTCCGGCGGGAGCGCGAGCATTTCGAGCAGCGCGACGAGCGCGGGATAAAGCGGATGCTGCGGATGCGCGAGCACGTCGCCGAAACGCCCTTCACGCAGGGCCTGCGCCAGCGCGAGGAAGATCGGACCGTCGTTGAAGAGGACCGCCGTCCGGCTCCACGCGAACGCGCGCAGCCCACCTGCGAGCACGAGCAGCGCTCCGAGCGCGAGCCAGTCGGAGGCGACCGGTCGATCCCGCACGACCGCTTCCGACCCGCCGACGCTCAGCACACTTCCCGCGCGTCCGCCTCGACCGCCCCACGCAGATCCGCGAGGAAATCGGGCATCGCCGACACCACGCGATTCCAGTTCGGGATCTGCGGCGAGCCCATCGGATCGCGCACGAAATCCAGCCCCGCGGCGCGCAGGGCCCCGGAGAACGTCTCGACCGCGACCTCCTCCTCGTGGCGATCGAAGGTGAGCCCGTTCAGCTTCGCATCGTCGCTGTAGCGGGCGATCGAGTCCTGGGCGGTGCGGACGTAGGCGGCGATCATCGTATTCAGGAAGCCCGAGTCGAACTCGACGCCGTAGCTCGCGAGATTGCGGATCAGCGAGGCCGCGATGTCGCGCACCATGCGGTGCAGCCCGGCCGACGGGTCGTGCTCGGAGAGCTCCTGGTGCTTGTGATCGTAGTTCTCGACGAGCTCGACCTGGCAGACGCGTTTGAGCGAGCAGTTGCGATAGACCTCGGCGAGCACGCCGACCTCGAGGCCCCAGTCCGCGGGAATCCGGTTGACCCGCGCGAGCTCGGTCGTCATCGAACATTCGCCGGCCAGCGGATAGCGGAACGAGTCCAGGTATTCG
>CAZFKD010000190.1:4523-7668 GCA_964519695.1 uncultured Spirochaetaceae bacterium | reverse complement strand
GACGATGTCATCGCGAGTACGTCGCCGTTGTTCGGATCGAGAGCGACGATCGCGCCCATCCGGCGCGGCACGCTGGGATCCTCCGGCACGAACGCCGCTTCCGCGGCCCGTTGGAGATCGAGATCCATCGCCAGGACGACGCGGCCTCCGGGTGTCGGCTCGATCCGATCGAGCTCCTCGATCGAGCGGCCGGCGACGTCGACGATCCGGTTGACGCCGCCGCTCCGCCCGCGCAGATGCACCTCGTAGGCGGCCTCGATGCCCGTCTTGCCGATCGTCTCGCCCGAGCGATAGTCGGCGAGATCCTCGCGTTCGAGCTCCGCAGGATCGATCTCTCCGATCGTCCCGAGCAGCTGCGCGGCGAGCTCGCCGTAGACGTACTCGCGCCGCGGCTTGTCGTAGAACTCGACGCCGGGGAGCGCGAAGCGGTGCTCGGCGATCATCGCGCGCTGCTCGAAGTCGAGGTCCTGCGAGAGGGAGACCGGCTGGAAGCGGGCCCGACCCGTCGGCCGCCCGACCTTCCCGGCGATCTCCTCGGCGTCGCGTCCGAGGATCGCGCCGAGCACCGAGTACGTGCGCCACGGCTGCGCGATCTCGTTCGGCATCAGGTCGACGTGGTAGGCCGGCCGGCTCGCGGCGACCGCGCGACCGTCCCGATCGAGGATCATGCCGCGCGGCGCGTCGAGCAGGACGGTGCGGACGTAGTTTTCCTGGGAGCGGCCGGCGAGGTACTCGCCCTCGAGGATCTGGAGCTGGAAGAGCCGGCCGACGAACACGGTGAAGAGCGTGAGCACGACGAAGACGAGGGGCCAGAGCCGGATGTCGCCGGGCCCGTCGCCACTGCTCGAGAATCGACCCCGGCCAAGCGGCTCGCTCAAGGCCTTGCCCTCCCCGCGTGGCCGAGCGAAAGGCCGCTGCGGCGCGCGACCTCTTCGTCCGCGAAGCGATTCACGATGCGCTCGACCGCGCCGACCAGGGGCCCGGCGCAGATCGTGTGGACGAGCGCCTGCACGGCGGCGATGGCGAAGATCTCGAATCCGATCGGCTCGGGGACGAGCAGGATCGAGCGGATCGCGACGACGCCGAGGCCGTAGCCGAGCGAGAGCAGGAACGTCAGCAGCGCCGTCGGAATCCCGCCCGAGAGGTCGAGCTGGCGCGCCGAGATCGCGGCGACGAGATAGGTGACGAGCCGGAGGAGCGCGTGCTGCCCGACGAGCGAGCCGGAGACGGCGTCCATCGCGAACCCGAGCACTGCCGACAGGACGAAGCCCGAAAGGAAGCCCGGCCAGCGCAGGCCGAGGCCGATCACGACGAGCCACGACAGGTCCGGACACCACGGCGGCGGGAGCGCCCGCGCGAGCCCGCCCTGCAGCATGAGCGCCCCGAGACCCAGCGCGAGCAGCGCGAGCGTCGACTTCAAGGCGGCGCGACCTCCGGGCCCGCGGCCGCCGGCGGGGGCGGACTCGAGACCGCCGCCGGACCGCGAAGATCGTCCTCGGGCGCGTTCGATCGATAGAGGAGCTCCATCGTCGGTCCGCGCCGAAGCATCACGAAGACCTGCTCGAGCCGTCCGAGATCGACGGCGGGACGCACGACCGCGACCTGCGTCAGCTGGCCGGTCGCCTCTGCGATCTCGACGACACGTCCGAGACGAAGTCCCTTCGGATAGATGCCGCCGAGGCCGGAGGTGACGACCTCGTCGCCGACGACCACGTCCGACTCGCGCACGAAGAACTCGAACTCGAGCGCGGCCCGGCCATCGCCGCGGACGATGCCTCGCGCGCGGCTGCGCTGGACGAGGGCATCGACGGCGCTCTGGCGATCGAGCAGCAGCATCGTCTTGGCGGCGTGGGGCGACGTTCCCGTGACGACGCCGACGACACCCTCCTGCGTCACGACCGGATTGCCGGGCACAACGTCGTGCTCGGAGCCGCGATCGATCAGAACGGAGCGGAACCAGGGCGTCACGTCGAGACCGACGATCTCCGCGGGCAGCATCGGGATCTCGACCTCGTCGCGCATCGCGGCCACCCGCTCCAGATGCCCGCTCGTCACGAGCGCCTCCCGGAACTGGACGTTCTCCGACTCGATCGCGGCGAGGCGCAGGGTCAGCTGTGCGTTCTCGGAACGAACGGCGAGCAGATCGAGGTAGTCGCGGTAGAAGCCCTTGACGCCGTCGATCGGCGCCGAGACGAGGCGACCGATCGGCGCAGAGATTTCGACGATCGTCGCCTGCCACCACGGCAGGGAGTCCCGCTCCTCGCCGATGCGCCGTCGGTCGACGACCATCGAGACGACCGCGACGAGCAGCAGGGCGACCACGACGAGCGGACCACCGAGGCGCTTCAGAAGATCGGGCATACCCCTCGACCCGTCCCCTTCCCGTGTCCTGCTTCGGCCCTCGTCCTGCTTCGGTTCAGGAGATCGGCGAGCGCAGAGTGACCTCGCGCAGCAGCGCGATCTCGTCGAGGCAGCGCCCGGTGCCGACCGCGACGGCCGTCAGCGGATCCTCGGCCAGCATCACGGGCAGGCCGGTCGTCTCGCGCAGCAGGACGTCGAGGTTGCGCAGCAGCGAGCCGCCGCCGGTCAGCACGATGCCCTTGTCGACGATGTCCGCCGAGAGCTCCGGGGGCGTCTTCTCGAGCGCCATCTTGACGCTCTCGACGATCGCGTTGATCGGTTCGGCGAGGGCTTCGCGCACCTCTTCGGACTTGATCTCGAGCGTCTTCGGGACGCCCACCACGAGGTCGCGCCCCTTCACCTCGACCGACTCGATCGTGTCGGAGGGATAGGCCGTGCCGATCTTGATCTTGATGAACTCCGCCGTCCGCTCGCCGATCAGCAGATTGTACTTGCGCTTCACGTAGTTGATGATCGCGTCATCCATCTTGTCGCCGCCCACGCGGATCGAATTCGAGTAGACGATGCCCGACAGCGAGATCACGGCGACCTCCGTGGTCCCGCCGCCGATGTCGATGATCATGTTGCCCGACGGCTCGGTCACGGGAAGCCCGGCGCCGATCGCGGCCGCCATCGGCTCCTCGATCAGGAAGACCTCGCGCGCACCGGCGAGCATCGCGCTCTCGCGCACCGCACGCTTCTCGACCTCGGTGATCCCGGACGGCACGGCGATCACGATCCGCGG
>CAZFKD010000190.1:0-4513 GCA_964519695.1 uncultured Spirochaetaceae bacterium | reverse complement strand
CCGGATGAAATAACGCAGCATCGCCTCGGTGATGTCGAAGTCGGCGATCACGCCGTCCTTCAGCGGCCGGATCGCGACGATGTGGCCCGGCGTCCGGCCTAGCATCTCCTTCGCGGCCTTGCCGACGGCGCGGACCTTGTCCGGCCCGCGCGCATCCCGGGACACCGCGACCACGGAAGGCTCGGACACGACGATGCCGCGGCCCTTGACGTACACGAGCGTGTTGGCCGTGCCGAGGTCGATCGCGAGGTCGTTCGAGAACCAGCCGAGGACGGTGTCGAGGATCAATTTCCAACTCCTTGAAGACGATTCGCCGGCGAAGTCCGTCGTCGTCGCGAGGCGTCCCAGGCCCGGCCGATTCCCGGCCCGCCCGAAGCCGATCCCACACGAACCGACCGTTGCCGTCCGGTCACGAGGCGACCGGACGGTCATGGGCAGCTCGGTGGCTAAGCGCCCGGAACGAAAAAGAACTTCTTCGGCACGGCAGGCGACCTACGGTAACGGCGGGTCTTCTCCCGGGCAATCCGAAGTTAACGGATCGAAACGGGCTTCATCAGGGCGAAATCTCGCTTGCCCCGGGCGCGCCCGGTCTCGTACTGTTCGCCGCACTCACAACCCGAGGTCGCCCGTGCTCGAATCCATGCGCCGAGGCCAGCGATGGCTGACCCTGATCTTCGTCAGCGTGATCGGAGCTGTCTTCGTCTTCTTCCTGGGCTCCGGCGGCGGCATGGGACCGGCGACCCCCTCGGGCAACGCGGTCGTCCAGCTCGATGACGTGCGCCTTGGCCAGGACGATCTCAGCCGCGAGCGGAGCACGATGGAAGACCGACTCCGCAGCGAGCTCGGCGATGCCTACGATCAGCTCGGCGCCGATCGCTACCTGGAAACCCAGGCCCTGTCGCGACTGGTGAACCAGCTGGTCCTGGCCGAGGCGGCTCGCGAACTCGGGCTGCTGGTCACGAAGGACGAGATCCGGAGGGTCGTGCAGTCGAGCCCGGGCTTCATCGACGAAGAGGGACGTTTCGACCCCGAGGCCTTCGACCGCTTCGCCGAGAGCCAGTTCGGGAGCCAGCGGGCCTTCATGGAGACCTTCACCCGCGACCTGCTGGGTCAGAAGTTGATCCAGCTGCTCGCCGGGCAGACCACCCTGACCGACGCGGAGCTCGACCTCCAGATCCGCTACGAGCTCGAAGAGTCCCGGATCGCCTACGTCGCCTTCGACAAAAACCCGCCGCCCGATCGCACCGACGACCCGGACGCCGCCGAGGCCGATTCCGCGGCCGAGAATCCGCTCCTGTCCGGCGACGCACCGCTCAGTGACGCCGACGTCGCGGCCTGGGCCGCCGACCACGACGCCGAGCTGCGCGAGCTGTTCACCGCCCGGGAGGCCCTGCTCTCCCAGCCCGAGCGCGTCCGCGCCCGCCATCTCCTCGTCGCGGTCGCCAGCGATGCGAGCGAGGCCGGTCTCGCCGCGGCGCGGGAGAAGGCGCAGGTCGCGCGCGATCGGGTCCTCGCCGGCGAGGCGTTCGCGGTCGTGGCCCAGGCGGTCTCGGAGGACCCGGGCACCGCGGGCCAGGGCGGCGACCTCGGGGTATTCGCGCGGGGCGTCAACGATCCCGCCCTCGACGACGCCGCCTTCGCGCTCGAAGCGGGCGGGGTCTCCGAGGTCGTGCGCTCGGTGCATGGCTTCCATGTGATCCAGGTCGAGGAAAAGCTTCCGGCCGAGAAGGCAACCTTCGAAGCCCATGGCCTGGCCCTCGCCCGGGAAGGCGCGGCCCGGGAGCGCGCGCTCCGCGTGGCTGAAGAGCTGAGCCGCGCCCTGGCCGAGGCGATCGAGGGCGGACAGGACCTCGAGCAGGCCGCTCGGGCCGCAGGCCTCGCCATCGAGCGCCCGCCGGCCTTGAAAAGGCGACCGGACGGCTTCGTCCCGGGCCTCGGAGCGGCGCCGGAGATCCTGACCGCCGCGTTCACCCTCGAGGCTGGCAAGTCGAGCCCCGAGGTCTTCGACCTGCCCGACAAGCAGGTCCTGTTCCAGGTCGTCGAGCGGGTGCCCCTGTCCGAAGACCGGATTGCCGCCGAGCGGGCCGGGCGGCGGGCGAACGCCCGCGTCCAGAAGCAGAACGAGACGATCCAGGCCTGGCTCGACGACTACCGCACGCGGCTCGAGCGCTCGGGTCGCCTGCGCATCAATGCGGAGCTCGCGCTCGGCTCCTGACGCATGCCCCGGATCGCCGGCTCGCCCGGGCCCGCAGCCGGTGCCGGGGCCAGCCACGCCCGGCCGGTCGTCAGGCGAACGATTCCTTGCGATGGCGGATCAGCTCGATGAACTCCGAGCGGGTCTTCGGGTCGGACTCGAAGGTGCCGCGCAGCGAGCTCGTGATCGCGAAGCTGTTCTGCTTCTCGACGCCGCGCATCATCATGCAGAGATGCTTGGCCTCGACGACGACACCGACGCCCTTGGGCTTGAGCACGCTCTCGAGCGTCTGCGCGACGTCCATCGTGAGCCGCTCCTGGACCTGGAGGCGGCGGGCGAAGATCTCGACCGTGCGCGGGATCTTCGAGAGGCCGACGACCTTGCCTCTCGGGATGTAGGCGACATGGACCCGGCCGAAGAAGGGCACCATGTGATGCTCGCACAGGCTGTAGAAGTCGATGTCCTTGACCATGACCATCTCGTCGTAGTCGACATCGAAGAGCGCCCCCATCAGGATCGCAGCCGGATCCTGGCTGTAGCCCTGGGCAAAGAAGCGCATCGCCTTCGCGACGCGATGGGGCGTCTTGACGAGACCGTCGCGGGCCGGGTCCTCGCCCAGCTCCGCGAGGATCGTTGCAATGCTGCTCTCGATCGGATCGCGGGCATGGCCACCGGCTCGGCTCATTTCGGTCTCCGTAGCGCGCGCGGGGCAGAATCGAGCGGCCAGATCTCTTGGCCGGTCGCTCCCGACGCGTCAGAACTCGCGAATCAGGCCACGCACGATGCCGCGAATCTCGACCTGCGAGGCGTGGAACTCCATCGGCGCCATCGTCTGATTCGCGGGGACGAGCTTGATCCGGGCGCCCGAACGGTAGAAGCGCTTGAGGGTCGCCTCCTGCCCGTCGACGAGGGCGACCACCGTCTCGCCGTTGCGCGCCTCGCGCCGGCTCTCGATCACGACGAAGTCGCCGTCGCAGATCTGGTCCTCGATCATCGAATCGCCTCGCACCCGCAGCACGTAGTGATCCCGGCCGCGGCTCGTCATCGCCGCCGGTACCGCGAGGGTCTCCGCCGTCCCCGCCTCGGGTTCGATCGCCTCGATCGGCTGCCCGGCGGCGACCGCACCGAGGATCGGCAGCTCGACGCTGTCCTGCGCGCCCGCGCTCGGAACGGGCTCGACGGAGCGAGAGCGGTTCCAGGCCTTGCGCAAGTAGCCTTTGTCGACGAGATGCTTGACGTGTTTGTGGACCGTCGCGACGGACGAGAGATCGAAGGCGGCGGCGATTTCTTCGAGACTCGGCGAGTAGCCCTTGTCGGCGACGAAGCGCGAGACGAAATCGAGCACCTCGCGTTGGCGGCGGGTCAGCGCCTGGGTCTGCCCCTCGTCGCGCAGGGCATGCTCGCGCGACGACGTGTTCGACGAGGTCCGGCAGGCGTTCGGATCGGAAGGCTGGGCTGCGTTCGGCATGGGTCCCCCCTCGACTTCGGTGGATTTTCGCCCGCGTAACGTGACGAAATCGAGGCGAAAGTCAACGATCCGGCCCGAGCGGGAGGTTTTTTTTCCGGGCTTGGTTGACGCCCTGCCGGCAGGACGTAGCTTGCGCGACCGTTGGCACTCGGCGTCGTCGACTGCCAACGACGGGTCGGCCCTTCCGGTCGATCCCAGCCATCGATTCGACCGGGTTTCGCGTTCGCCCGCATGGGGCGGGCCGGGACCCAATCAAAAACCGAGCCCCCTCGAACGATCGAGGGGGCCCATCGCTCTCGGGTCGCCCCCCTCGAACTGTCGGGGGAACGGCGCCGCCGGGACCGATCAAAAGAGAGGCGACTCATGAAGATCCGTCCGCTCCAGGACCGCATCCTCGTCAAGCGCGTGGATGAGGAGAGCAAGACCAGCGGGGGCATCATCATCCCCGATACCGCCAAGGAAAAGCCGCAAGAGGGCAAGGTCGTGGCCGTCGGCCCCGGCAAGACGCTCGAGAACGGGACGGTCTCCGAGCCCGGCGTGAAGCGCGGCGACCGCATCCTCTTCAGCAAGTACGCCGGCACCGAGATCTCGGTCGAAGGCGTCGAGCACATCATCATCCGCGAGGACGACGTCCTCGCCATCTACGAATAACGTCTCCCGACCGGTAGACGAACCCATCGACAGGAGGTCCATTCAATGGCCAAAATGGTGATTTACGATCAGGACGCCCGGGCGAAGATCCTCGCCGGCGTCGACGGGCTGGCGAACGCCGTCCGCGTGACGCTCGGTCCGAAGGGCCGCAACGTCATCATCGACAAGAGCTTCGGCTCGCCCACGATCACCAAGGACGG
>CAZFKD010000189.1:0-7673 GCA_964519695.1 uncultured Spirochaetaceae bacterium | reverse complement strand
CAGTCGATTCGCTCCACCCAGTCCGCTCCCGAGGCGATCTGGAGCGTGCCGCCAGCCGCTTCGATCCGCGCGCGCAGCACCGCCTCCGCAGCGACCGGCATCGCTGGGGATGGCAGCCCGCGGCGCTCGAGGCCGAAGGCGGGTCGTGTCGCGCCGAGTGCAGCGAGGATCGATTCGCGCGCGGCGCTCATGCGTCCTCCAGGTCGTCGGCGCGCGCGAAGGCGGCCTGCTGCGGGCGCCCGCGCCCGCCGCCGCCTGCCCGCCGCCGCTTCCAGAGCGTACGAAAGCTCGCCGCGGGAATCGGCGGCAGCGCGCGCGCCCGGGTCCACGGCCGCGCCAGCCGCTCGACGAGCGCTCCGGGCAGTGCCCGCGCGAG
This sequence comes from uncultured Spirochaetaceae bacterium, assembly GCA_964519695.1. Taxonomy (GTDB): domain Bacteria; phylum Myxococcota_A; class UBA9160; order UBA9160; family UBA4427; genus UBA4427. The sequence goes on along the minus strand of CAZFKD010000189.1, from coordinate 7,297 downwards.
TCCGCGCGCGAGCCCGCCGACGAGTCGCAGCCAACCCGGCCGCGCCAGGATCTCCGCCGCGACGCGCAGCGCGAGCCGGCGCCGACGGGGATGAATGCCGCGCGCCGCCAGCACGCCGCGCCAGGCGAGCAGTTGCTGCGGCAGGGGGATGCGGACGGGGCAGACCTCGGCGCAGGAGCCGCAGAGCGTGCAGGCGTGGGGCAGCTCGGCGTGGGCCACCGGATCCCGCGCGGGCTCAAGCACCGAGCCGATCGGCCCCGGGATCACCGCCGCATAGCTGTGACCGCCGCTGCGGCGATAGACGGGACAGGTATTGAGGCAGGCTCCGCAGCGGATGCAGGCCAGCGCTTCGCGGAAATCGGGCTCGGCGAGCAGTCGGCTGCGGCCGTTGTCGACGATGACGACATGGAGCGAATGACCGGGCGCCGGCCCGCGGAAATGGGAGGTGTAGGCCGAGATCGCCTGGCCGGTCGCCGAGCGCGCGAGCAGCCGGAGGAAGACGGGCAGATCGCGCTGCGCGGGCACGATCTTCTCGAGCCCGACGCAGGCGATGTGGAGCTTCGGCAGCGCGGTCCCGAGATCGACGTTGCCCTCGTTGCTCACGACGACGAGCGAGCCCGTCTCGGCGACGGCGAAGTTGACGCCCGTGATGCCCGCCTCCGCCGCGAGGAAGCGGGCACGCAGGTCGCGGCGCGCGAGGGCGGTCAGTGCGTCGGGATCGTCGAGGCCTTCCGGCGCGCCCAGGGTCCGGGTGAACGTCTCGCCGACTTCGCTGCGCCGCAGGTGGATCGCGGGCATGACGATGTGGCTCGGGCGCTCGTGGCGCAGCTGCACGATGCGCTCGCCGAGATCGGTGTCGACGACCTCGATGCCCAGGCGCTCGAGATGCGGGTTGAGACCGCACTCCTCGGTCAGCATCGATTTGCTCTTCACGACGCGCGTGATCCCCCGCTCGCGGAGCAGTCGTGCGACGATCGCGTTGTGCTCCTGCGCGTCGCGGGCCCAGTGGACGACGGCGCCGGCGCGCGTCGCCCGGGCCTCGAACTCGATCCAGAGCTCGGGCAATCGCTCGAGGGCTTCTCGCTTGATCGCGGCCGCCTCGCTCCGCAGGGCCTCCCAGTCCGGAACCAGGTCCGCCGCTGCGTCGCGCTTCGCCCGAACGAACCAGAGCGCCTGGTCGTGCCAGGTCGTCCGGTCGGCATCCGCGACGAACGCGCGCGCGCGACTAACGTGGCCCATCGGTGGCCTCCGGACGGGGCGCTTCGGGCGCGAGGGCGTCGGCGAGCAGCTCGGCGACGTGGCGGAAGACGAGAGGCGAGCCGCGACGTCGGGCGAGCCCCTCGAGCTGGAGCAGGCAGGAGACGTCGCTCGAGGTCACGATCTCGGCGCCGGCGCGCTCGTGGTCCGCGATCCGGTCGAGGCCCATCCGACAGGAGATCGCTTCCTGCTCGAGCGCGAAGAGGCCGCCGAAGCCGCAGCATTCGTCGCGCCGCTCGAGCTCGACGAGTTCGAGACCGGCGAGCGCCGAGAGCAGCGCTCGCGCCGGATCGACGCGCGGCGGCTCGCGCGACTCGCTCGGGTTGCCGTGGCGCAGATCGCGCAGCGCGTGGCAGCTCGCGTGCAGGCCGACGCGCCGCGGCAGGGAGCCAGTGATGCGGTGCAGCGCGCCGGTCTCGACGAGGAACTCGCAGAGCTCGCGCGTGCGGAGGCCGGCTGCGTGTCCGTCCCGCCCGGCGAGCCGGTCGGGGCGTGGGTGGCGGACATGGGCGGCACAGCTGCCCGACGGCGTGACGACGACTTCGTAGGCGGCGAAGACCGCGTCGAAGCGGCGGCCGAGCCGTGCGGCGAGCTCGCGCTCGCCCGCGGTGGCCAAGGGCTGCCCGCAACAGGTCTCCACGTCGGGGATCTCGAAGTCGATCCCGAGGGCTTCGAACAGGCGGACGACCGCTAGGCCCACCTCGGGTCGGAGCTGATCGACGTAGCAGGGAATGAACAAGCCGATCGTCATCGCAGCCTCGCCCTTGCGGTCTGTTCGTCTCGGCTGCTCGATCGAGGCTGCGTGATCAGGGCTGCTCGATCTTTGCAGGGGACTCCGGCCCCGAGCGGCCGGGCGGCGACTTCGGAACGGGCGGAGGATATGTTGCGCCTGGTCCGCTGAGTAGGGCGGACCCGGCGGCGTGGCGCGTGCACGCCGCGGCCCGGAGGATCGGAGAGGCGCCGTGCGGGAATCGAAGAGGGCAGGCGCGCGGCTTCGCCGATGCTCGCGCGCGGCGCGGGGCCGCCGACTCCGCTCGCGCTGCTTCGCGGCGCTGCTCGCGTCGTCGCTCGCGCTCGTCGGGGCACGCAGCGCCCGGGCCGAAGAAGGTCCTGCCGACGGGACGCTGCCCGAGGCGGCTTGGGACGTCGACGAGGAGCTCGTCGTGACGGCGACGCGGGTCCGGGACGCGAGGCGGGAGAAGCCGTTCCAGGCGAGCGTGCTTTCGGGCGACGCCCTCGATCTCGGACTCAGTCCCTCGGTCGCCGATGCGCTGCGCTTCGTGCCCGGGCTCCACCTCGTCCAGGAGGGCGCCGCCGGCGGGCGGGCCGCGCTCTCGCTGCGGGGGCTCGATCCGAATCACGTCGTCGTGCTGGTCGACGGCGTCCGCGTCAACGATCCGACCAACACGCGCGGCGGCTCCTTCGATCCGTCGACCCTCGCGCTCGTCGATCTCGAGCGGGTCGAGATCGTGCGCGGGCCGCTCTCCGCGATCCATGGCGCCGATGCGATGGCCGGGGTGATCCAGATCGTGACGCGCGGCGTCGAGCCGGATGACGCGCTGCGTTCGCGCGTCCGCTCGCGCATCGGGCGGTTCCACAGGGCGGAGGTCGCCGCCCGGGCGAGCGCGGGCGTCGGCGGCGTCGCGGGACTCGCCCTCGGCGCGGGTCTCGAGACCTCGCGCGATCCGCGATCCGACGGCGGATTCGACGCGGCGAGCTTCCACGCGAAGCTGCGGATCCCGCTTCCCGGCACGTTCGCCTTCGAGGGGTTCACGCGCATCCACGGGAGCAGCGCCCGGGCCTTTCCGGAGTCGAGCGGCGGTTCCGAGCTCGCGGTCCTGCGGGCGATGGAGGACCGCGACGTCCGGGAGATCCTCGTCGGGGCCTCGCTGGAGCGCCCCATTCTCGGTGGTGCGCCGGGCCTCCGGATCCAGCTGAGCCGGGCGTCCCGTCGGGAGGATCTCGAGTCGCCCGGCATCAGCTCGGGCGCCTTGCCCGGGAACGTCGCGGACATCGTGCCGGCCTCGCGCGCGGGCGACGAATACGAGCGCTGGGATCTCGCGCTCGTCGGCGAGGGCGAGCTGCCCGCCTTCGGCGGGCCCGTCTTCTCCTCGGGGACGCGCCTCGTCGTCGGGCTCGCCGGGGCCTGGGAGGACGGGGAGAGCGATACGGCGCTCGCGATTCCCGGCGTCGGGTTCGTTCCTGCTCCTTTCTACGACAGGCGCCGGACGCTGAGCGCTTTCGGGGAGCTCTCGCAGCCGCTCGGGCCGGCGGTCCTCTCGGCGAGCCTCCGCTTCGACGGGACGCCCGACGAGGAAGACCGCCTCTCGCCGGCGGTCGGCTTCGCGTCGCCGATCCCCGGGACGCCGTTCTCGATCTTCGGCCGCTACGCCGAGGGCTTCCGGCGTCCGAGCTTCTACGCGCTCCGCAATCCGATCGTCGGCAACGCAGCGCTCGGGCTCGAGCTCGGCAGCGGCTGGGAGGCGGGCCTGCGGTATCGAGGCCTCGCGGATCGGCTCGGGGTCCAGCTCGGCTATTTCGATCTCGAGGTCGAGAATCTCCACGACTTCGATGCGGAGCTCTTCCGGATCGTCGAGCGCGGACGGCTCGTCTCGCGGGGCGTCGAACTCGAGCTCTCGTTTCGCCCCCGGCCGTACCTCGATCTGCTCGGCGCCCTCAGCTTCAATCCCACCGATTTCGGCGGAACCAGCCTCGCGCCCCTCAATCGCCCGCGTTGGCGCGGATTCGCAGAGATCCGGGCTTCCCCCTTCGCGGACTGGGAATTCGGATTGCGGGTCCTCGCGGTCGGCTCCTCGAAAGCCACGGCTGCGGCGATCGGCGGCCGCACGATCACGCTGGCCGGCTACGAGCGGGTCGATCTGCGCACGGCCTGGACGCCGCGCGATGGGCTCCAGCTCTTCTTCGAGATCGAGAATCTGACGAATCGCGATCATCGCGAAGCCGTCGGCTTCGAGTCGCCCGGCATCGCGCCCCGCGTCGGCATCGTGCTCACGCGGTAGGGACGGGAGCGATCGCGTCGGACCGAGCGCGGTCGCGGTCGCGTGGCAGGCTCCCCCCGGACGTTCGCGACCCTGTCGATGCGGGGCACCGGACCTCGCCGCGCCCGGATCCGCTCGGGAATTCCGACGGTGCGAGGGGGCGCACGTGCGAGGGCAAGCGACGGCTCGTCAGATTCGAACCCCTGACGCGGATCGGCCATCGGAGAAGATGATCCCCGTGCTCCTCGCGGTCGCGCGAAAAAAACTGCTTGGGAAACGGAGCCGAATTTGAAAGAATACGCGTCGCGCCCAAATGCCCCCTTGCGTTCATGCGACGTCCGGACCGCCGGGCACGTGTCGCTGCGCTCGGGAGCCAGCACCATCCATGTTGCATTTGGATCGCGGCGTGTAGTGTCTTGGTCGGCCGAACGTGACCCAGCACACGGGGTCGATCGTTTTCGGTGCGCGACTCGCGCGCTCTGCAGCGATGCGGAGACGAGCGGGTGACGCATCGGTGGGTAGGCAGGCCGGTCGGCGGATCGGTCGTCGGCAGGAATCGCGGGCCTTCGGGATCGGGGCGCGCGAACGGGATCGGGAGTCGGAGAAGAGTCGGGGATCAGGTCGTTCAAGCTCGTCTTCCCGGATCGTCTTCCGGGAGAGCAGGCAAGGATCAAGGAGAGAATCGAATGAAGCGTGTTAGGGCGGGGGCGAGCGCGATCGCCAGTCCCGGAAACTCGGCCGGGCGCGATACCGGAGCGAAGGCCGGGGCGAGGGACGACAAGTCGACGTTCATGACGACCGCGATCCGGCTCGCGCTGCTGGGCGCGATCTCGATCGTGTCCGCATCGCTGGCGACGGCACAGTCGCTCGAGAAGCCGATCGAAGAGCGCGTGAAGGCGAACGAATCGGGGGCGCAATCGCAGAAGCTCGTCGAAGAGGTCGCGACGGCGACCGACGGGCTCGTCGGCGAATACCGCCTCACGATGAAGAAGATCGAGTCGCTCGACATCTTCAACAACCAGCTCCGCGCGGTCGTGCAGTCCCAGGACGAGGAGCTCGCGAGCCTTCAGCGCCAGATCGGCGAGGTCGGAGAGGTGAGCCGCGCGGTGACCCCGCTGATGCTCAAGATGATCGACTCGCTCGACAAGTTCATCGCGCTCGACGTCCCGTTCGATCTCGAGAAGCGCAAGGACCGCGTCAATCAGCTGCGCGTGCTGATGCGCCGCTCGGACGTCGTCGATGCCGAGCGCTATCGCCGCATCCTCGAGGCCTATCAGATCGAGAACGATTACGGACGCACGATCGAGTCCTACGTCGGTACCGTCAGCCGCGACGGCGCGGAGGTTCCCGTGAGCTACCTGCGGGTCGGTCGGATCGGTCTCATGTACAAGACGGACGACGGCGCCGAAGTCGGCTTCTACAACACGAAGACCCGCGGCTTCGAGCCGCTCGGCTCGGAGTACATGGGATGGGTGAGTCAGGCGCTGCGCGTCGCCAAGAAGCAGGCGGCGCCGGAGCTCATCAAGGTTCCGTTGCCGCAGCCGGAGCAGGGAGGTCAGGGCTGATGTCGCGCGTCATTTCGTCCGTTTCGAAGAGGATCTCGTTCCGGGGCGTCGCTTTCGGCCTCGTGTCGACGCTCGCCTTCGCCGCTCCGGTTTTCGCCCAGGACGCACCGGCGGCGCAGGAGCCGACCCCGATGGTGATCGACGGGCCGAGCCCGACGTCGCCCGCGGAGCTGCTCGAAGCCGTCCGGAAGGGCTGGGCCGTCGAGCGCCAGGAAGACAAGGCACGCGAGCAGCGCTTCGTCACCGCGAGGGACGAGCAGAGCCGTCTGCTCGCCGAAGCGAAGCAGGCCGAAGCCTCGCGGGAGGCTCTCTCCCAGAAGCTCGAGGCCGACTACCAGGCCAAGGAAGTCCAGATCACCGAGCTGACTGCCCTCCTCGACAGCCGCATGGGGAATCTGGGCGAGCTCTTCGGCGTGACCCGCCAGGTCGCGGGCGATACCCGCGGCAACATCGAGGCCTCGCTGACCTCGTCCCAGTTCGGCCCCGAGCGGATCGAGTTCCTCAACAAGCTCGGCGCGAGCAAGGAGCTCCCGTCGGTGCGCGAGCTCGAAGGGCTCTGGCTGGAGCTCGTCCGCGAGATGGTCGAGCAGGGCAAGGTCGTCGAGTACACGGCCAAGGTCGCGACGCCGTCGGGCATCGTCGATCGAAAGGTCGTGCGTGCCGGACCCTTCAGCGCGATCTCGGAGGGCGAGTACATCCTCTGGGATTCGGTCCAGCAGCAGCTCAAGGTGCTCGGTCGTCAGCCGCCCTCGAAGTTCATCGACACGATCGGGGAATACGTGGGCTCGGACGAGGAGTTCGCCGGGCTCGCGATCGATCCCAGCCGCGGATCGCTGCTCTCGGTGCTCATCGAGACCCGGACCCTCTTGGAGCGTGTCCCGGAGGGCGGCGGAGTCGGATACGCCATCCTCGTCCTGGCCGCCTTCGCTGCCGCGGTCGGCATCTACAAGTTCGTCGTGATCTTCGTGACGTCGCGCAAGGTCTCGGCCCAGAAGCGCAACGTGAACCGGCCCGACAAGAGCAATCCGCTCGGCCGCATCCTCGCGACGGCCAAGGAGAATCCCGACGTCGACCGCGAGAAGCTCGAGCTGATGCTCGACGAGGCGGTGCTGCGGGAGACCTCGAAGCTCGAGAGCTGGATCTGGCTCGTCAAGGTCGTGTCGGTCGTGGCGCCGCTCATGGGTCTGCTCGGAACGGTGACCGGTATGATCAAGACCTTCCAGTCGATCACGCTCTTCGGTGCCGGCGATCCGCGCATGATGGCCGGCGGCATCTCGGAGGCGCTCGTGACGACGATGCTCGGTCTGGTCGCCGCGATCCCGACCGTGCTCATCCACGCCGCGCTTTCCTACAACGCGAAGACGATCGTCGATACCCTCGACGAGCAGAGCGCGGGATTGATCGCGCAGCAGGATTGACAGGCAGCCATGAGCCAGATCTATCTCGACGTACAGACGTTCCTGGATACGGGCGGGC
>CAZFKD010000188.1:0-7721 GCA_964519695.1 uncultured Spirochaetaceae bacterium | reverse complement strand
ACGTAGTTGACGTCGGGATCGGATTCGAAGACGTGCTGCGTGCCGTTGCCGTGATGCACGTCCCAGTCGAGGACGAGGACGCGCGGCGCCCCGAGCTCGCGCTGCGCGACGCGTACCGCGATCGCGACGTTGTTCAGCAAGCAGAAGCCCATCGAGCGGCCGGCCTCGGCATGATGGCCCGGCGGCCGGACGGCCGCGAATCCGCGCGGCACGTCGCCGCGCAGCGCGTCGAGGACGAGGTCGATGCTCGCGCCGGCGGCGAGGCAGGCCGTGTCGTAGCTCTCCGCGACGAAGTAGGTGTCCGGGTCGAGCCGGCCATCGCGGCCGCCGCGTGTCGCGGCGAGGACGCGCAGCAGCCGTTCGTCGTGGACCGTGCGGAGCTCGTCGAAATCCGCGGCGCGAGGCGCTCGGCGCGTGACTTCCGCGCGAAATCCGGCGACCGCGCGCTCGATGGCGTCGAGGCGTTCGGGCCGTTCGGGATGGCCCGGCGGCGCGCGGTGGGCGAGAAAGCGGGGATCACCGACGAGCTGGATCGGGGCCGTCTGCATGGCGATCGTTCTAGGCGCGCGGTCGGGATTGCGCGAGGGCCGTCTCGAGTCGATCGAGGGCGGCCGCGACCCGTTCGAGGTTGCGGTTCAGCCGCTCGATCTCCGCGCGCGAGGGCCAGGCAGCGGGATCCGTCGGCGTGTTCTGCTCTTCGCGTTGTTCGCGCTCACGACGCTCCCAGCCGAGCCCGCGTCCGCGCGCGAAGGCGCCGTCGCTGCGCTGGACGAGCTGTCGGAAGCGCTCCTGGAACTCGCCGAGGCCGTCGCTCGCCTCGTCCACGCTCTTGCGGATCGCCGAATAGACCGCGTCTCCCCCGCGCGTGAGGATCTGGGTCAGGAGCGTATCCGAGGGGACTTCGCGGGAGCGTTTGTTGTCGACCAGGATCTGCGAGAGCGCGACCTCCGTGATGTCCTCGCCAGTCTCGTTGTCGACGACGCGGACCTCTTCGCCGCGCTCGAGCAGCTCGCCCACGCCGCGCAGCGTGATGTAGCGGCTCGTCTCGGTGTTGTAGAGCTTCCGGTTCGCATAGCGTTTGATCAGGATGGCCACGATCGGACTTTAGCAGCTCGTCTCGTCCGGGGGAGCTGCCGTCAGCTGCCGCGCGATGTCGAGCAGGCCTTCGAGGCGGTCGAGAGGGTCCGCGAGCTCGGCGATCGGTGCGAAGCCCAGCTCGAGGGATCGGGCCGTCGCGGCGAGTCGCGCGCAGCGGTCGCGCTCCAGTCGACACACGGTTGCGTAATCGAGGACCGCCGCGGCGACGTCCGATGCCTGCTCCGCCGGGTCCGGGGCGCCCGGGTCCCGGTTCGGGGCTGCGTCGGGGTTCGGGGCGAGCGCCCGGGCGAGGACCTCGAGATCGGCTGCGAGCGCTTCACCGCGACAGCGCTCGATCAGCGTCGCGGGCGGCTCGTCCGCGGGCCAGGGCCGGATGCGGTTGACGACCAGCGCCGCGAGGGGGGCGCCGAGATCCGCCATGTCGGCAAGGACCTCCCGGGTCGTCGCCTCCGAGCCCGAGAGCGCGCGGCAGACGAGCACGAAACGCGTCTGTGGACTGAAGAGCAGGGCTTCGACCCGGCGTGCGCGATCGGCGAGCCCCGCGGCCAGCCCGTCGAGGGCCTGGAGCAGCTCGGTCAGGTCCTCGAGGAAGCCGAGCCCGGCGATGCGCTCGAGCAGTCCGAGGGCACGGTGGAGCGGACGCGCGAAGATTCGCAGGGAGAAGCGACTCGCGGACATCGCGGGACGGACCAGGGCATGGAAGAAGCGGCTGTCGAGAAAATCCTGCAGCCGGCCGGGCGCACGCAGGAACTCGAGGGCGTGCTCCGCGGGCGGGGTGTCGACGACGATCAGTTCGTGGCGGCCGGCTTCGACGAGCGCCTGCACTTCGGCCATGGCGGCGTATTCGCTGCTGCCGGCGAGGGCTTGCGAGAGATGGCGATAGATCCGGTTCTCGAGGATGCGTCGTCGCGTCGCATCGTCTGGGGTCAGGCGATGGATCAGCTGGTCGAAGGCCTGTTGGGACTCGAGCATCATGATCTCGAGGAAGGGTTCGCCCCCGCCCGGAGCCGGCGGTCCGGAGGCGGGGGGGATCGTGTCCGGTGGGATCCGGACCGGCGCAGATCCGAGGCGGTCGAGTCCGAATGCGTTCGCGAGCCGCCGCGCGGGATCGATCGTCAGCACGAGGGTCCGGCGACCGCGCCGCGCCGCCTCGAGGGCGAGCGCGGCGGAGATCGTCGTCTTTCCGACGCCCCCGGTTCCCGTGCAGACGAGGACGCTGGCCTCGCGCAGGGAATCTTCGATCGTCGGGATCGTCATCCGGTCTCCGTCTCGCGCGCATACGCGGCGTGCTCGTCGGGCCAGGTCGGCGCCGCCAGGACCGCGTTCGCGTGCGCCCGCCAACCGCTCTCGAGGTCGCGACCCTCGCCGAAGACCGGCAGCTCGACGACGGGCAGCGCGCAGCGGGTCGAGACCTCGCTCCGGAAACGACGCGCCTCGACCGCCCGTCGCGTCTCGTGCTCGAGGATCGCCCGCATCGCGCGGACCGGCGGAAGCGCCGCGAGGACGGGCTCGTCGCGAATCCGGTCGAGCGTCGCGCGCGCTCGCGAAGCGCGCCCGCTCGGCATCTGGTTCACGACGATGCGGTCGACCTCGATCCGGATCTCGTTCCGGGCGCGCTCGACGAGCTCGATCGTCTCGCGGACCGGCAGCTCTTCGGGGAGCGTGACGGGCAGCAGCAGCGTCCGCTCCGGGTCGTGGACGAGCGCTTCCACCCAGCCCGCATGCCTCGTGAGCGGGCCCGCTCGCACGGCCTGGGCGACGACGCGGGGGACGTCGAGAAGGGTCAGGCCATGTCCCGTCGCCGGCGCATCCACGACGAGCAGGTCCCAGAGCGGTCGATCGGACGCATCCCGCCGCTGCTCGAGGTGCCAGATCTTTCCGAGCACGATCAGCTCGCGCCAGCCCGGCGCGGCTTCGAGCAGCTGGCCGAAGAGCTCGGTGCGCAGGATGCGATCGGTGACGGCGCCGAGGCCGATCTGGAGGCGGATGTATTCGGCGAGCGCCGCGTGTGGATCGATGCGCAGCGCGTGCAGCCCGGGCGCGAGCATGCGTCCCGTGTGGCCCAGCGGGCGGGGCGCTCGCTCGAAACGCGCGGCGACGGCTTCGTGCACCGCGGTCTCGAGCAGCAGGACCCGCTTGCCCGCTTGCCGGGCCGCCTCGGCGACGGCGCACGCGACGGCGGTCTTGCCGACGCCGCCCTTGCCGGTGACCACGATCAGGCGCCGGTCGAGCAGGTCGCGTGCGTTTGCGCTCAACGCGGGGCCTCGGGCGTGGGCGGGTGGCTCGGGTAGCGAAAACCCTTCGTCATCTGCCTCCAGTCTAGCGGTCTCGCCTGATCGATCCGCCTCCGAACGGTGGCCGGGGCGCCCGCCACGCAAGAGGCGACCTCGAGCCGCAGCTCAAGCCGCCCGCCGCCGGAGCCGAACAACCCGATCGGCATCGGTTTGCGCAAACGGGATTTCGCCGGAGGGATCGGCCCTCCTCGGCCCGACGCGCCTCGAGCGGGGATCGCGACGTGATTGTCACCTGCGAGGAATGTTCGACGAGCTTCCAGCTCGACGATTCGCGCATCCCGGCCTCGGGCGCCCGGGTGCGCTGCTCTCGCTGCAAGCACGCGTTTTTTCTGCCCGGCCCGTCGTCGAGCGCGTCGCAGGCCATCGAATCGGTCGTTGCCGAAACGATCCAGGGTCGGGCGGGACGGACTCCGGCCCCGACCCGTGATCTCGGCCGGGGGAGCCCAGCCGATCGGAGCTCGGCCCCGCATGCCGAGCCCGAGGAAGAGGATTGGCAGTTCTCCGAAGAGATCCGCGTCGAAGGCGACGACGATCCGGGCGATGCGGACCGCGCTCACGCGAGCTCGCCCGATCCGAGCTCCTTCGACCTGACGGGTGATTTCGGCCGGGGATTCGATCCCGATGTGCTCGCGACGCCCGGGCCCATCGCGGCTCCAGGCGGATCGACCTCCGGTCGGCCGAGCCGCGCGAAGGGGGCTCCGCAGGCGTCTGCGCCGGCGACGAAGACGCCGAAGGCCGCGGCCGCGGCGGTCGGGCCGCGCGGGCCCGAACGAGACGAATCCAGCTTCGGCTCGATCGACGATTTTTCGTCCCTGATCGATGACGACGACAGCGCGCTCGAGCTCGCAACGGACCCGCCGATGGCGGCCGCTCCTGCTTCCGCTCGGCGCGCGGCGGACTCGTCGGACGATCTCGGCGACCCCGAGAGCTGGGATCTCGTCAGCGGCGACGAGAATCGCCATGCCCGATCGACCGTTGCGGCGCTCGTTCGACCGCCGAAATCCCCCGCGAAGAAGACCGCGGCAAAAGATTCCCTCGACCTCTTCGGAGAGGTGGACCCGGGCCCGATCCACGATCTCGGATCGGATGCAGTGGCTCCGCCACGGGCCTGGGCGGCGATCGGTCGCTTCGTCGGCTGGTGTGTGACGGCGGTGAGCGTTGCGGGCATCGGCGGTGCGCTGCTGCAATCGGAATGGGCACGCCGGATCGAAGTCCCCCAGCGCATGGAGATCGGGCCGCTCGTCGCGCAGACGACGCGCTCGGGCTGGCTCGAGTCGAGTCGGGCAGGGTTCCTGCTCGTCTTCGAGGGCGAGCTTCGGAATTCGGGGTCGAAGCCGCTCGCGCCGATCCCGATCCGCCTCGCGCTGCTCGATGGGACGGGCGCAAGGCTCGCGGCTCCGCCGCTCCAGGCCGGTCGGATGCTCGCGGAGAGCGTGCTGCGAGAGGCGCGGCCGGAGGAGCTCGCGCGCGCGCGCGAGGCAGCCATCACAGGCTGGAACACGACCCCGATCGCCCCGGGCGAGGTGCGCCGATTCGTGGCCGTCGTCCCGGCGGCCGAGCTGCCGGGCGAGGCGCGTCGATTCCTGCTCGAATCCGACGCGGCCACACGCCCATGACCGCGGGCGAGCCCCGGGCCGTTCGCGAGGGCCGTGGGATCGCGTCGGCCGGCGATGGACCGCGATGCCCCGCAATCGGGCGCTCGGGCACTCAGAGGGCTCAGTGGGCGCTGGAGCCGGAGTCGGATCCGCGACCGGGGTCGACCTTCTTCTTGTTTTCCGGCGTCACGTCGATCTCGTCCGCACCCGACAGACCGGACTTGAAGTTCTTGATCGCCTTGCCGAAACCGGATCCAATCTCGGGCAGGCGACGTGCACCGAACAGCACGATCACGATCACCAGGATGACGACGAGTTCCATCGGGCCCAATCCGAACATCGAGGTCTCCACGCGCCTTGCAGGGGCGAATTCGACAATGGTGGCGCCCGGGGCTCGTCGGGTCAAGCGAGTGACGACTTGAGGGCGCGAAGCGGCGGACGCGGGACCGCAGCAACGGGAGGCTAGGATCCATTCGATGGCGATCTTCAAGGCATACGACATCCGGGGCATCGTGCCCGACGAGCTCGACCCGGAGCAGGCGCGTCGGATCGGCCGGGCCGTCGCCCATTTCATCGGCGCTGGTCCCATCGCGGTCGGACGCGATGCGCGTTCGCATTCTCCGGAGCTGACGAAGGCGCTGGTCGATGGGATCCGCGACGAGGGCATCGACGTCGTGGATTTCGGGCTCGTCGCGACGCCCATGCTGTACTTTGGAGTCGATGCGGTTCGGGCCGCCGCGGGCGTGATGGTCACCGCCTCCCACAACCCCGGCCGCTACAACGGCTTCAAGATCTGCCGCGAGCACGCGATTCCGATCGGCGAGGCGAGCGGCCTGCGCGACATCGAGGCGCTCTGCGCGGAGCGCGGCGCGGCGCCGATCGCCGCGCGGCGGGGCGGAATTCGCAGCCACGACGTGCGCGAGGGTTACGCGCTGCACGTGCTCGCGCTCGCCACTCATCGCCCGAAACTCAAGGTCGCGATCGACTGCGGCAACGGAATGGCCAGCGTGGGACTCGAGTCGGTATTGAGCGCGCTTCCGATCGAGGTCGTGAAGCTCTACTTCGAACCCGATGGGACCTTTCCGAACCACGAGGCGGATCCGCTGAAGCTCGAGAACCTCGCCGACGTCGCGGAGGCGGTGCGGGCGAGCGGCGCCGATTTCGGCGTCGCATTCGACGGAGACGGCGATCGGGCGGTCTTCGTCGACGCTGCGGGCGAGCCCGTCTCCTCGGATCTGGCGACGGCCTTGATCGCGCGCCATCTGCTCGCGCGTCATCCCGGCGCCCTCGTCCTGTACGACCTGCGTTCGAGCCGCGTCGTCGCCGAGGAGATCGAGAAGAGCGGCGGTGTCGCAGGGATGTGTCGGGTCGGCCACTCGTTCATCAAGGCACAGATGCGGGCGGAGGGGGCGATCTTCGCCGGCGAGCTCTCGGGCCACCTCTACTTCCGTTTCAGCGATTCGCTGATCGCCGACGACGGCACGGCGGCCCTCGTCGCCCTGCTCGACGTGCTCGGCGCCGAGGGGCGGCCCCTCGCCGATCTCGTGAAGCCGCTGCGCCGGTATTCCGCGAGCGGCGAGATCAACAACCGCGTCGTCGACGCGCAGATCGTCCTGCGCGAGATCGAGGCGGAGCACGCCTCGGCGCCGGAGATTTCGCGGCTCGACGGACTGCTGGTGCGCTATCCGACCTGGTGGTTCAATCTGCGGGCTTCCAACACCGAGCCGGTCCTGCGCCTGAATCTCGAGGCGGATACCGTCGACGAAATGGTGCGCCGCCGCGATGTTTTGCTGGCGCGCATCCGGTCGCATGCGCCGCCCGAGGCTGCGAGCTAGGCGCGGCGCGACCGGGCCGTCCGGGAGCGGGGTCGGGTCGATGCAGGCGGATCTGCGGGTTCGAAGCGCCATCGGGCGTGTCCTGCCGAAGGGGCTGGCCGGGTTCGAGGCGGGGCTGCGGCTGCTGTTCGACGGCGCGGGCTTCCTGCGGCGGCAGCACCGGCTCTGGCCGCTCGCGATCGTGCCCGTCTTCCTCTCGCTCGTCTCCGTCGCGATCGCCGGCTCGCTCTTCCTCGCGAATCTCGGTCCGATCGCGGCATGGTGCAGCGGGTTCTTTCCGGTCCTCGAAGCGACGCATTCGTGGAGCTGGATCTGGGTCGGCCCGGCGACCTTCCTCGTCTGGATCGCGAGCGGGCTCGCCGTGGTCGTCGCGTTCGGGGCGGCGATCGTCGCTGCGCTGCTCGCCGCCAACCTCGTCAGTGCGCCGTTTCTCGAGCGGCTGTCGTTTCGCGTCGAGGCGATCGAGCGGGGGGGAGTGGTGAACGAGTCGGATCTCGGCTTCGTCGCTGCAGGCCTTAGGAGCCTCTGGGCGGAGCTCGGGCGGATCGGGTTGCTCGCGAGCGTGTGGGGCGGGTTGTCCGTTCTCGGCCTGATCGTGCCGGGCGCGCAGATCCTGACGGCGCCGGTCCTCGTGCTCTTCACGATCTTCTTCCTGCCGCTCGAGTACGCGGGGCACGCGTTCGACCGTCGGGGCGTTCGATTTCGCGATCGTCTCCGCTTCCTCGCGGCGCATCCGGCGACGATGGCGGGATTCGGCAGCATCGCGTTCGCGGCGTGCTTCGTGCCGGGGCTCAACCTGCTGATGATGCCGGCACTCGTGACGGCGGGGACGCTGCTCGTCGTTCGCCAGGATCGCGAGCTCGATGCGGAGAGCGCATCGGATTCGAGCGCGTTCTAGG
>CAZFKD010000187.1:0-7740 GCA_964519695.1 uncultured Spirochaetaceae bacterium | reverse complement strand
TCACGAGCGCGCGGACGAAGAGCACCTCGGCGAAATGCATGCGCGAGCCGGCGAGCCAGTCCATCTCCTCCGGGCAGTGGTGGACGGCGTGGAAGCGCCAGAGCCAGGCGTTCTCGTGCATAAGGCGATGGCCCGCGTACTGCGTCAGATCGGCGACGAAGAGGACCTCGAGGATCTGCAGCGGGACGGGCTGCGCGCGGACGAGCGCCTGCAGGCCGTCGTGGACCGCCCAGCCGAAGAGCGTCTGCGAGAAGAAGGTCGTCGTCAGCAGGACGATGCCGACCATGACGTGGTTGAAGGCGTAGTAGGCGAGATCGAGGCGCCATGCGCGCCGGAGCGTCGGCTGCTCGGGTCGCAGCGGCCAGACCCGTTCGATGAAGACGAAGACGAGGGAGTTCGCGAGCAGCGCGAGCACGAGCCAGTCGAAGCCGAACGAGACGATCGGCGCGTCGAATTCGTCGACCTCGACATGCGCCCCGCCCAGCCACTGCGCCGCCAGCGCGAGCGCGATGCCCGCGAAGCCGAGCCGCGAAGGCCGGGAGAGCAGGACCGAGAGCGCGCCGAAGACCGCGGCGAGCAGCATGCCCGCGAGCAGCAGCCAGCGCAGGACCTCGACCGGATAGGCCGCGCGCAGCTCGGGCGTCGTCAGCCATTCGGGGAAGTGGAAGCAGAGCACCGCGAGGACCGAGAGCCCGCCGAGGAAGACGCCGAGCAGGCCGCTGATGCGGCCTTCGCCGAATCGCAGGGGGGGCGCGTCGGCCCCCGCCCTCATCCCTTCTTCGCCGCCGCCCAGTCCGGCGCCGTGATCGTGTACGGCATCTGGCTGCGATCCAGGATCTGGTTGATGACGCGCTTGTAGCCGGTCTTCGAGAATCGCCACACGCCGTCTTCCTTGCGATAGGTATCGTCGTAGTAGACGAACATCTCGTCGACGAAACCCTTCCCCTGGTTGAAGAAATAGTGGTACATGGCCCAGATGCCGGTCGCTTCGGTCTCGCTCTGGAACGCGATCTCGGGCATGCCCGCCATCCACCAGGCGATGATCTTCGCGTTCGGATCGTGCGAATCGATCAGGAAGCGGAGCAGCTGCTCGCGGTCGTCGAAGACGTATTTGCCGTCCGAGTAGGAGGTCACGACGTCCGCCGTCAGCGTGTCCTTCAGCGTCTCGTGATCCCCCCAGGTCATCGCCCGGAAATAGCGGTGCTTCAGGGACTTGATGTCCTCGAGGTCCTGGAGGCGCTGGACCTGGCGCGCGAGCTGCTCGATGTCGACCATCTTCGTTCTCCCTCTTCGGGTTCGTTCGCTTGCGCTTCGCCGGTCGCGCGGAGCGGGGGCAAGGCAGGGCTCGACGCGCATCCGCGCACGAGCGCGGCGCTACGCGCCCGCGACCCACTGCGTGCCGCGACCGCCGCGCGCCGCGCGCTCCTTCTCATGGTCCTCGATCGCCTGCTGGATGCCGGCGCCGAAGGCGGGCATGAAGGTCCCCGCGTTCTTCGTGGCCCAGGCCATGCTGCGCTCGCGTGCCGCGTTCGCGCGGTTCAGCGCGGGCATGACGCTGCGCGCGATCAGCTCGTAGCTCCGGCGCGTCGCTTCGGGGTTGGCGCAGTTGTGGCCGAGCAGCAGCACGGTTCCGAAGCCGCCCGACTTCTCCAGCAGCGACTCGAGCACGGGCACGGCGTCCTCGGGCGTTCCGAGCGTCAGCTTCCCGAAGATCGGGAGCCCCGGCCCGGTCCACTCCTCGAGCATGCGCTCGGTCGACGTCGCGAAGGGCGGCTTCGAGCCGCCGAGCGCCTCCATGTAGCCGGCGAGGCGGAGCGTGCCGTGCTCCATGTCGGCTCGGGCCTGCTCGCGGGTCTCGGCGATGTGCATCGGGACGACGCAGCGCCAGTTCGCGCGATCGACCTGCTGGCCGTATTCCGCCGCCTTCTCCTCGCAGACCTGCCAGTGCTTCGGCAGCTGCTCGTAGCCCTCGGGCCCGCTCGCCGCGAGCGAGAGCAGCCCCGTCCCGTACTGCCCCGCCGCACGCGCCCCCGACGGCGAGATCGCCGACGCGACGGCGATCTCGGGCCCGGGCCACTGCACCGGCGGCAGCTGGATCTGCGCCTCGCGCAGATCGAACCAGTCGGTCTTCTTCGTCACGACCTGCCCGCGCAGCAGCGGCACGATCGCGTCGAGCGCCTCGAGCATCCGCGCGCGCTGCGTCTTCGGCTCGATGCCGAGCATGAAGGCGTCGGTCACGAGCTGCCCCGGCCCGCAGCCGAGCATGACGCGACCGCGCGTCTGATGGTCGAGCTGCATGATGCGGTCCGCGACCATGAGCGGGTTGTGATAGGGGAGCGAGACGACGCCCGTTCCGAGACGGATCCGCTTCGTCAGGGCGGCGGCATGGGCGATGAAGAGCTCGGGCGAGGCGATGATCTCGTAGCCGCCCGAATGGTGTTCGCCGATCCAGGCCTCGTCGTAGCCGAGCGCATCGAGATGCTGGACGAGCTCGAGATCGCGATGGATCTGTTCGGTCGGGCTCTCGTCGGCCGGATGGAAGGGGGCGAGAAAGACGCCGAGACGGAGCGGGCGCTGGGACATCGAGAATCCTCGAGGGCGAAGGACGCCCGGTCCAGGGGGAACGCCCGAACGGGCGGGAACGGCAAGAGGCCGGCGCATGCCGGGCGCTGCCCTGCCGCCCGATCGGTAGCACCTCGCCGGGCCCGCATCCAATCGGATCCGGGGCGCGGGCGGCCCTAACGTCCGCTCGTCGCGGAGGGCGACGTCCGCTCGGCCGCCGGACCGGAAGCGCCTTCCGCGTCCTGCGGCGCCGTCGACGGCGCGGAGTCTCCGCCCGGCGAGGACGGCGCGAGCGAGGCGGGATCGATCGCCTCGAAGACGAGCCGGTAGCCCATCCAGCCGTTCTCGAGCGCGACGAGGGCCGGCATCCCGAAGACCAGGCGCTGCGCATAACGCACCCGGACGCTCCCGTACGGCAGGAGCTCGGGCACCACGAGCCGCCGATCGACGATCCGCTCCCGCCCCATTCGCTCCCAGACGGCGACGCCGCCGCGCCATCCGCTCCGCTCGCACGGTCTGCACTCCGGAACGCCGAGCAGCCAGGGATAGAAGATGCGCTGGACGTCCGCGAGCAGATGGGCGGGCGCGAAGGGCAGCGCGGCGAGCGCGCCCGGCTCGATCTCGAGCGTCTCGCGCGCGCCCGTCTTCGCAGGACCCGTCACGAGGGCGAGCCGGAAGCCCGGCTTCTTCCCGCCCTCCGGCGCCTTCGTCCACTCGCGCAGGACGAGCCGGCCGGGCGAACGCTCGAGCAGGACGTCGAAGCGGACCTGCGCGCCGGGCGTCTCGATCCGCAGGCGCAGCGGTACGCGCAGCTCGCCCGGCCAGGCCTCGACCGGAATCAGCGCGAGCGAAGCGGCCTCGATCCTGCGCGCGAGGTCGGGATCGCGGACGCGGTCGGCGAGGACGCTCAGCGGCGCGAGCGACGCCGCCGTCTCCCGCTCGGACTCGGCGGCGTCTTCGCCGCGCGAACGCGCGTCCAGCTGCGCGACGTCGCTGCCGGAGGCGCAGGCGACCAGGAGGGCAGCGAGCAGGGCGGACCCGACGATCCGACTGTCCGGGATCCGCACGCGCGCGATACCTCCCACTCTTCCCGATCCGTCGCTCGACCGAACCCTCGACCGGCCCCCCGACCGGACGTTTGATCGGACTTTCGACCGGACTTTCGATCGGACTTTCGACCGGCCTCGCGACCCCGTCCGGATGCTGGCCACGATCGACGCAGCCGTCAACGCGGTCCTGCGCGCGTCGCGGCAGCGCGCCGGACGGAGGCCCGGCTGCGGCTCACCCTTCCGTCGCCCCTCTGAAGCGCCTAAGGTTGAACCCGACGCGGCGCTTCCCCCCGCGCACGCCGAGGAGACAGAAGAATGAAGCGAACGATCGCGGCCCTCGTCCTGATGGCCTTCCTGCCGGTCTCGACGACCGGCTGCTTCGGCGGATTCCAGCTCACGCGCAAGGTCTACCAGTTCAACCGGGAGGTGAGCCCGGACAAATGGGTCCGGGAGCTCGTATTCCTCGCGATGGCGATCTTCCCGGTCTATGGCGCGGCGACCTTCCTCGACGCCGTGATCTTCAACTCGGTCGAGTTCTGGACCGGCAGCAATCCCGTCCTCGCGAAGAACGGCGCATCGCGCAAGATCACGACCGCGGACGGCACGGCGGTCCTGACCCGCACCGGCGAGAACACCCTCGACCTGCGGATCGACGGCCACGACGGGCAGACGCGCCGTCTCGTCCTGCAGCGCGAAGGCGACGGCTTCTCGGCGCGCACGCCCGAAGGCGAGCTGATCGCGCGCGTCGCCGAGGTCGATGGCGAGCCGATGCTCTTCCCGGGAGAAATCTGATCCGGCCGGGCGAGATCTGATCCGGCCGCCCATCGGCGACGCCCGGGATCGACGCAGACGGACACGACGGAGACGGCATCACCTCGCGGGTGCCGTCTCCATCTTCGCTTTCGGTTCGGCCGCATGGACCGTGCGGCCGCGGGCGAGCGTCTCGAGCACCTCGATCTCGCCGATCGTCTCCGGCCGGACGGCGCGCGGATCGGCGCCGAGCACGACCAGGTCCGCCTGCTTGCCCGGCGTGATCGAGCCCTTCCGGTCCTCCTCGAAATAGCCCCAGGCCGCATCGATTGTCACCGCCCGCAGCGCATCCACGACCGGAATGCGCTCGCCCTTCCCCAGCACGAAGCCCGAGCGCGTCTTGCGCAGGACCGCGATCTCGACCAGCCGGAGCACGTCGGGCGGGACGACCGGCGCGTCGTTGTGGATCGTGAAGCGCAGATCGCGGTCGCGCGCCGAACGCAGCGGGCTGATCGCGAGGGCACGCGCGTCGCCGAAGCTCACGCGATGCCAGTCTCCCCAGAAGAACGAATGGGCGGCGAAGAAGGACGGGAGGATGCCGAGACGCTTCATCGCGTCCAGCTGATCCGGGCGGGCGAGCTGGGCATGGATCGCCGTCGAGCGATGGTCCGGAACGCGCCCGCCCCGCGCCTCGATCGCCCGGGTCGCGCGCGCGACACCGTCGATCATCAGGTCGATCGCCGCATCGCCGTTGGCATGGGCGAGGAAGGGCACGCCGCCCTCGATCAGCTCCGCCGCGCGGACGCGATAGTAGTCGGGATCGAGAGTCGGATAAGCGCGGTAGTCGAGACCCTTTTCGGGCGGCGGCCCCTCGTAGGGCTGCGTCATCCAGGCCGTCCGGCCCTGGGGCGAGCCGTCGAGCACGAACTTGACGCCGGCGACCCGAACGCCGTCGACGTAGCTCCGCGAGAAGCCGAGCTCGGCGAGCGCGGGCCCGCCGGAGGGCAGGACGGCGGCGCCCAGCGACGGCTCGGATTTCGGCGCCTCTTCGCGGAGATAGGCAGCGACGTCGAGCGCGAGCGGCGTCTTCTGCGAGACGGCGCGGAGGCTCTCGACCATCGCCGGGTAGGACGCGCCGTCCTGGACGGTCGTGATCCCGAAACGGGCGTGGTGGGCGAGCGCCTTGTGGACCGCCTCGGCGAAGCGCTCCGGCGTCCCGAGCGCGTTCGCCTGGCTCGCGAGCGCCGGTCCGAGCGCCGACTCTTCGAGCACGCCATTGGGCTCGCGGCTCCCCTCGCGCCGGCGGATCACGCCACCCGGCGGATCCGGCGTCTGCGCGTCGTAGCCGATCGCGGCGAGCGCCGCCGAATTCGCCGTCGCGAGATGGGCCGAGACGTGGAGGAGCACGATCGGCTGGGTCGTCGAGACGCGGTCGAGATCGTCGCGATCGGGATGTCGGCCCTCGGCGAGCAGCGAATCGTCGTAGCCGTAGCCAACGACGAGCTCGCCCGGTGCGGGCCGCCGTTCTTCGATCCGCGCGCGCAGCGCGGCGACGATGTCTTCGATCGACTCCATCCGCCCGACCGGCGGCGACGAGACGTTCAGGTAGTCGACGACCAGCATCACGAGGCCGAGATGCCCATGGGCGTCGATGAAGCCGGGCAGCAGCGCGCGCTCGCCGAGCTCGACGACCCGGGTCCCGGGGCCGATCCGGCGCTCCATCGCCTCGCGGGACCCGACGGCGACGATCTTCTCGCCCCGGACCGCGACACCCGCGGCGCCCTCGGTCGCGGAATCGAACGTCAGGATGTGTTCGCCGAGGAAGACGATGTCGGCCGGATTCGCGATCGTCCTCGCCGTCTCGGGCGCGGGGGCTCCGATACAGCCGAAACCTGCCGCAAGCAGCAGCGCCGTCGCGAACGCGATTCGCGAATGCCCGAGCGCGCGACCGCCCCGCGCAGCTCGCCGTCCACCGCCGAAGCGGCTCCCAGTCACCGAAACGCGATGGATTCGAGTCATCGCAATCCGCTCTCCTTTGTTAGGATGATTCGAAGCCGACCGAACTCGCATCATGACACAATCGGGACCGCAGCACGGCCCCGATCCAAGCACGGGAGACTCCATGACATCGTACGGAGCCCGGCCGATCGGAGCCGTCCTGCTCGTTGCGTTCCTCTTCGCTCTCGGATTCCTGGTCGCCTGCGCCTCCGGCCCCCGGCTCAAGCACAAGCACGAATTCACGCTCAGCCCCGGCCAGGAGCACCATGCCGGGCTCGTCCGTGCGCTGCTGCTCCCGATCGATGCGACCAACGACGAGCCCGTCCGGGGGCTCGACGTCGAGAACCCCCGCATCACCGCGACGATCGTTCGACACCTCGAATCGAAGGGCATCACGGTCGAGCACGTCGATGGGCGCAAGTTCCAGGAGCTGACGACCACCGCCGTCCGCAAGGTTCGGACCCAGCGCAAGTCGGGCGCCTCCGGCGTCGTCTCGGCGAACGTCGAGTTCGGCGACATCGTGCCGGAGCTGCTCGCAGGGCTCGGCGAGTCGCCGGATCTCGTCATCGCTCCGAATCTCTTGATGCGCTCGGCGAAGTACCAGGGCTCGCGAACGATCGTCTGGGATGGAGTCCGCCGGCGCGAGACCATCCGGAACATCACCTGGGACGAAGGCTCCGGGACCGGGGCCGCGTCGCTCCACGTCAGCGTCTACATCAAGGACGGAACCCGGGTCTTCTCGGGCTTCGGCGGCCTCGAACCCGTCTTCCGAATCGATGCCCAGAAGGAAAAGTACATCCAGCGTGAAGATCTCTTCCAGGACGAACGGAACCTGAAAGAGGGGACCTGCATCGCCTTCTACCCCTATTTCGGCATGGACGAGTACTGCATGCGCTGAGCCCGCCCCGCTACCGGTCCCAACGCGTGCGCGGATCAGGGACGAACTCCACATCCGGCATCAGGTGGGCCGTCAGGAATCGCCGCAGGGTCCGGGCGATGATGATCCATTCGTCGCGCTCGGGAGCGTGTTCGCCGCCCTCGATCTCGAGCAGCTCGAAGGGCTTGTCGTAGAGCTCGAACATGAGCGCCATCCGGTGGGCGTTGTCCGGGTCGACCCGGCGGTCTTCGGTCCCCTGGATGATCAGCGTCGGGGTCGAGAGCGCGTCGACGTGGTAGGCGGGCGAGACCTCGATCAGCTTGTCGCGCTCGGTCTCGAGATCGCCGATGTAGTCCTCGAAGACCTCCATCGCCTGCTTCGAGTCGGCGTAGTCGGCCGCCTCGCTCTGGAGCGGAATATCGGAGACGCCGTTGACGGAGACGGCGCAGCGATAGCGGTCGCGATGGCGGATGACGCTCGCGAAGGCCGAGAACCCGCCATAGC
>CAZFKD010000186.1:0-7758 GCA_964519695.1 uncultured Spirochaetaceae bacterium | reverse complement strand
GGCGCAGGCCCGCCTCGATGCGCAGGGCGCGCTCGTAGTCGCTCTCCGCTCCGGCGACGAAGGCCGCCGCGCGTTCGGCGAGGCGCGGATCGAGCGCGGGCAGCGCGAGATAGCGCTCGGCCGGGCGCGGTCCGCCAGGGCCGGGCTCGAGGGGCGGACGCGCTCGCTCGTGGACGAGGGCGCCCGCCGGGCCGGCGTGCGTGCGGGCCCAGACCGTGTACCGCAGGCGCTCGTCGCCGTGGCCGGGGACGTAGAGCCCGCCGTTCGCGTCGCGTTCGAGACGCTGGAACGGGCCTTCGACGCGCTGGACCTCGCCGGCGCTGAAGAGCACGTCGGCGTCGAGCGCCTCGCGTAGGATGCGCTGGACGACGATCGGCGACGAGCCGGCCGGGCGCAGATCGATCCCGAAGCGCCCGATCCCGCTGATCGGCTGCCGGGAGCCGGCGCGCTCCGCGGTCGAGATCGACCAGCTCCGACCATCGAAGGCGTCGAAGCCGAGCCCGCGCCAGTAGGCGTCGACGGGATCGGGCAGCTCGCCCTCGAGCGCTTCGACGCGCAGCACGACCGAATGGTCGAGGCGGATCCGGCCGACGTCGCCGAGAGCGACCTTGTCCGAGAAGCCCGAGAGGCTCATCCCGGAGCGCAGGCCCCCCTGGAGCACGCTCGTCTTCATGCGCGGCAGGATCAGGAAGAGCCCGATCGCGAGCACGACGCAGACGCTCGTCGCGACGAAGGTGAGGCGGCGGAGGTCCGCGGCGACGATCCGCTCGGCCGCCTCCGGATCGCCCGCTTCGGCCGCTTCGAGGGCGAGCGTATGCACGAGCAGCGTCCAGGTCACCGTCGCGAGGAAGACGAGCACGAGCGGCGGAAACAGGACGCTGTCCGTCAGGTTCGAGGCGAGCACGACCTGGAAGAGCGCGACCGCGACGAGCACGAACTCGGAACGGCGCGGGCGGGCGTCGAGCAGCTGGAGGCCCTGGGCGAGCGCGGTGAACCAGGCGAGCGAGATCGTCGCCGGATTGCCGGCGAGGGCGGAGCGGATCGTCACGGTCGTGATGCCGATCATCAGGACGTTCAGCCAGATCGGATCGCTTCGGAAGGCCGGCGGCGCGCGCCGGGTCGCGAAGGAGAACGCGAAGGCAGCGAGCTGCAGCGCGACGAGCCAGGGCGGGAGCTGCTCGGTCAGCCAGAGCGTCGCGGCGGCGACCAGCGACATCAACCAGGCGGCGGGCGGCCGCGGTCCTGCGACACGACCGCGGAATTCGCGGCGACTCATGCGGAGCTCTCTTGCGACGCGTCGTCCGCGAGCGCCTCGTGTTCGGGCTCGAGCCGGGCCAGGAAGGCGAGCAGCTCGCGCCGGTGGCCAGGCCCGGTCGCCGGGGCGAAGCGGACGCTGCGAGTGCGGAGCCCGACGCGATCGCCGGCTTCCAGATGATGGACGAGCTCGCTCGCGGCGCGCGAAATGCGGCTCTCGATGGCGGCGGGCGTCATCTCGCGCGAGAGGAGCAGCAGGATCTCGACCTCGGCCGCGGTCTGCCCTTCGCGTTCGCCGACGACGAGGCGTCCGCTTCGGATGCTGCGGCGCCAATGGACCCGCGCGGTCCGATCGCCGCGCTCGAATTCCCGGACCCCGACGAGCGCGTCGCCGACCGGCGAGCGGCCGGGGCGCTGATCGGTCTCCTCTCGAGAGCCGGCCGCCGCGCGTCCGGGCTCGATCGGCGCGATCGCGGGATAGACGAGGGCGGTCTCGGGGGCCTCGATCTCGACGGACTTCACGAATAGCCCGAACGGAAAGCGGGTCGAGACGCGCAGGCTCGCGAGCTCGAGCTCGCCGCGCCGCTCGGGCACGAGCGCATAACTTCGGTCGACGACCGAATCCGGACCGACGCGCAGCACGAAGCAGCGGCCCGCGGCCGCCGGCCCCCTTCGGAGCGCCTGCGGCGCCAGCCGGTCCTCGATCGAGAGCGCGAAGGCCGCGACGCGCGACTGGCGATTGCGGATGCGGATCCGCACCGGATTCGAAGCCCCGGCGAAGATCTCGCGCGGCAGGACCCGCTCGACACGGATGCCGCGCAGCGAGGTCTCCGACAGGATCCCCGAAAGCACGAGGAAGGCGAGCATCAGCGCGAAGACCAGATAGAGCAGGTTGTTGCCCGTGTTGAGCGCGGCGAAGCCGACCCCGAAGATGATCGCGACGAAGCACCAGCCCGGGCGCGTGGCCCGCAGGCTGCGCGGCGGCCGGAAGCGGCTGCGCGTCCGCGTCAGAGCGGGATCGCGACCCGATCGACGATTTCCGACACGATCCATCGCGAGACCTCGGCTTCCGGCTGCGCGCCGGCGCGCGCTTCGACTGCGACGCGGTGGGCGAGCACGTCCACCGCGAGATCGCGGATGTCCTCGGGAATGCAGAAATCGCGGCCGGCGACGAGCGCCGCGGCCTGGCCCGCCCGCCGCAGCGCGAGCGCGCCGCGCGTCGAGGCCCCGAGCGCGAGCGCTTCGTGCTCCCGCGTCGCGTGGACGACGGCGAGCAGGTATTCGAGCAGGCTCGTGTCGATCTTGACCTGCTCCACCGCGGCCTGGAGCCCGCGGAGCTGCGCGAGGTCGAGGACGGGCTCGAGCTCGGGTAGGGCGTGCAGGCTCGGATCCCGGGAGAGCACGCGCAGCTCGTCCTCGCGCGCGGGATAACCGAGCGAGAGGCGCATCAGGAAGCGATCGAGCTGGCTCTCCGGGAGCGGGAAGGTCCCGTGGTGCTCCTTCGGATTCTGGGTCGCGACGACGAAGAAGGGATCGGGCAGCGGATGGCTGACGCCGTCGACGCTGACGGTATGCTCGCTCATCGCCTCGAGCAGCGCGGACTGGGCCTTCGGCGAAGCGCGGTTGATCTCGTCCGCGAGGATCACGTTCCCGAAGAGCGGCCCCGGCTGGAATCGGAACGCGATGCTCTCGCTGCCTGCCGTCCGCTCGGGCACCGAGCTCCCGACGAGGTCGCCCGGGAGCAGATCGCTCGTGAACTGGATGCGGCGGAAATCCGCCGCGAGCGTGCGCGCGAGGGCCTGGGCGAGGGTCGTCTTGCCGACGCCGGGGACGTCTTCGAGCAGGAGGTGTCCGCGCGCGAGCAGACAGTAGATAGAACGGCGGATCACTTCGGGCTTGCCGTGTACCGCGCGCCCGATCTCGGCCTGCCAGCGCGCGACGAGCTCGGCGGCCTGGCTCGCGGTGAAGACTCGGGGCTTCGGGTTGATCATGCGCGCAGGTTCTCCGGCGGATCCGGAAAGGCTCCGGACCGTCGTCGCGCGAGGCGCTCGCGCGGCGATCTCGGGCCTGCTTCGGCTGCGCGAGGGCGAGCCCTGAGTTCGCCGTAGGCGCTCGACTCGCGCGCGATCCGCGCGCCCCATGCGATCGGCAACGAAGGTGCAAGGAGCCGGCTGCGCGCTCGCGCGTTCGCGCGCGAAGCCCGGGCTCCGCCGGCTTCATCAGAAGCTGTACTTGAGTTCGGCGTAGAGGCGGTCGTTCGAATCGAAGGCGCCGATGCCCTTGTCCGGCCCGCCGAGGAAGACGAGCCAGCCCGCCTCGATCTTCCAGTCGTCGGCGAGTTCCCACTCGCCCGAGGCCCGGAAGAGCCCGCCGTCCTGGGCGCGCTCGCCGAAGATGATCCCGAGCAGCGTCACGTCGAGCCGCTCCCGGAAGAAGGGTCGCGAGATCCGGAGCGCCGTCTCGAAGATGCTCTGCTCGAAGAACTCCAGCAGGTCAGGGCTGCGCGGCACGTCGAGCCAGTGCCGATTCACGATCTCGAGCGCTGCCGTCAGCGAGTCCGGTCCGTACCACTCGATCCCGATCAGGCTGTCGATGCGCTGCTCGGCGGTCGTCCCGAACGGAAGCGGTCCGGACGCGCGGGGCTGCAGCAAGCGGAGCTCGTCGAGCCATGCGAACTCGAACTTCGCGAGCCAGGAGCCCCGGGTCAGATTGCCCGCCGCGCCGATCATCCCGAAACGATTGCCTTCGAGCCGCGCACCGACCCCCGGCTCGACGTCGAACACCCGGCTCGACTCGTCGACCCAGGCGCCGAACACACCGATGTCCCACCCACTGAAGTTGCCCTCGATCCGCCCGGCGACACCCGGCACGCGCGAGAAGTTGCTTCCCTGTTCGAGCGGGAACTTCACGATCAGGTCCGGAGACGAGGCGAAGCGGGAGAGATCCGGATAGAAATCGCTGCCGGGCGGCGGATTGCGATCGAAGCGCGTCTCCAGGCTGACGACGAGCTCGGCGTTCCAGGCACCGCGGACTGCGTCGAGCTTCGCCATCGCCCGGGGACGGCGCAGGTCCTCGATGTCGACGAGGCCGGGCTCCTTGTTGTCGAGCGGATTGACGACGTCGACGATCCGGAACGTATCCGAGCGTCCCCAGTTCACGATCTTGCGGCCGACGGTCAGGTCGACGTGAGCGTGGACCGGTCCTGCGACGTAGACCTCGCCCGCATCGACCTGCCATTCGTACACGTCGAGAACCTGTCCGCCGTAGTCGCCACGCCCCTTGATGCGATAGGCGAAGTCGTACCACGCGATCGCCTCGGCGCGCAGCTTCCAGTCGCGCGGAAGCCGGACGTCGAGTCTCAGGAGTCCATCGAGGTCGAGCCGCGAGAGGCCACCGAAATCCGAGACGCGCCCGAGCTGGCCGGGGTCGTCGGGAGGCGGGGGCGTCGTCGGACGATCGCCGTGGGGCGCGTCGTGGTCGATGTAGTTGAAGACCGCGCCCGAGGCGATCGAGCCGCCCAGATCGACGTTCCGCGAGATCCAGTCTCCGAACGGCAGCCGCGTGATCCAGCCCGGGGGCTCGTCGTCGTCGAGCGCGCTCTCGTCGAGCGCGTCCTCGAACCCGCCCATCAGATCGTCGAGATCCTCGTCCTGCGCCTGCGCTCCGGCCGCGGCGAACAGGATTCCTGCGCAGATCCCGAGCGTCCTCCACGCGATCCCGAGGACCAGCCTGGAAGCCATGCAGGGCGGGCGGGTGACCGCTTCCGTCAGGGCCCGGTCTCGAGACCGCGCACCGAGAACTGATCGTACTCGAGCTTCTGGCCGAACTTGACGTCGGAGGTCCGCAGGATCGTCTTGTGGAGGGTCTGATCGCCCTTCTTGGTCGTCATCGTCATCAGCGTCGGGACCCAGATGCCCTCGATCTGCTCGAGCTTCTCGACGTTGAAATACTTGTTGCGGCCGCCCTTCTTGACCCAGGTCTTCGAGCGGATCATCACGTCGTTGTCCTTGCGGATGAACAGGATCGACTTCGTGTAGCCCGTCTCGTCGCGCTCTTCGTCGGTGTTCGGAACCGACTCGATCACCCAGACGGGATGACCGTCGACTTCCGCCTCCTGGAGCAGCTTGTAGTCGTAGTATTCGAGCGGCCGGTCGGTCATGTCCGCATACGAGAAGTCGGAGCCCATGAACGAGCCGCTCTTGTCGCTCGACGCGATCCGCTTCGTCTTCTTCAGCGCCGGCAGATAGAGCCACTGATCGTCGTCGCGGGCGGCCTCGTCGTAGTCGTAGGTCAGGAAGCCCGTGTCCTTCACGTCGGCCGGCGAGAGGAAGAACATCATCGACCAGGTGTCTTCGCCCTTGTCCTTGGTGAAGGAGCGCAGCTCGCGCACGCGCTGCTTCTCGTTCTTGTCGATCAGGATCATCTCGAGCGTCGAGGTCTGGTTGTCCCCGTCGTCCCGGGCGTCGACGCGCTCCATGATCTCCCGGGCCTTCGGGTCGTCGGCCCGGGCCGCGCCCGCTTCGCCGATCAGGACGGCGAGGGCGCAGAGCGCAGCGAGCGCCAAGGCAGTCGCGGCGTCGAAGGCGCGGGAAGCGGGGATTCGGGATCGCAGCGGATGCGGGCCGGCGTTCGTCGACATGAAGCCTCCTCTCGAGGTCCCGGGGCGCAATGGCCCTTCGCGGCGCCGAGTAAAGCCCAGATCGCGTGCTTGGAAAAGGGTTCGAATGGGGCGATCGGTCCCGTTCCGGGTCGGCCCGCCACACTTCGCTGCTCCCCCCGTCGAGACGAGAATCCGCGGACTATCGTACCGCGCGGTGGCCCGATCGCTCGAGGGGGCTCCCGGCTCGCGCGATGCGAGGCAGAAGGGAGGCGATGTCGAACCCGAGTGCGAAGAGCACGTCCTGGCAGCGGTCGGTCGAGCGGCTCTTCGAGCGCTGGGCCCATTTGGTGATCCGGCATCGGGTCGCCGCGATCGTCCTCTCGCTCGGCGCGACGGGGGCGCTCCTGACCCAGCTGCCGAAGCTCACGGTCGACAACTCGCCCGAGGCGCTGCTGCTCGACGATGATCCGGCGGTCGTCGCGTACGACGCCTTTCGGGATCGTTTCGGGCGTGAAGATCGCCTGATCGTCCAGGTCCGGACGCCGGATTCCTTCGCGCCCGTCTTTCTCGAGAAGCTGCGCGCGCTGCATGCGGCGATCGAGGCCGAGGTGCCCTTCGTCGAGGAGGTCGACAGCCTGATCAACGCGCGGGTCGTCGACGGCGAGTCCGGGGAGCTCGTCGTCGGCGAGCTGCTCGAGGACTGGCCCGACTCGCCGGCGGGATTCGAAGCGGTTCGGGCCGAAGCCCTCTCGAATCCGCTCTACGTCGACTCGCTGCTCTGCGCGGACGGAAGCTGCACGGCGCTGTCGATCAAGCCCTTCACCTACAGCGCCGCCCAAGCGGAAGCGGATCTGCTCGCCGGCTTCGACGCCGAGTCCGACTCCGCGAGCGGGTCGCCGGTCGATCCGCCGGGCGACCCGGAGGACGCGGGGCCGACCTATCTCACCGCGGCCGAAGGCGATGCCTTGATGGCGGCGCTGCGCCCGCTGCTCGCACGCTTCGAGGCGCCCGATTTCGAGACCCACGTCGCGGGGGTGCTCGCGATGACCTATCGCATCGACCGGGGCATGGCGACGGATCTCGCGACCTTCCTGCCGCTCACGCTCGCCGTGATCGCGGGGCTGCTCGGCCTGCTCTTTCGGCGGGTCGTTGCGGTCGTGCTGCCGCTGATGGTCGTGGTCCTGTCGCTCGCCTCGACGCTCGGCCTGATGATCGTGCTCGGCATTCCGGGCTCGACGGCGGTGCAGATCCTGCCGGTCTTCCTGCTGACGGTCGGCGTCTGCGACGCCGTACACGTCCTCGCGATCGTCTATCGGCGCCGCGGGGAGGGCGCGACGCGCGAGGCGGCGATCGCGGGCGCGATCGGACATTCCGGGCTCGCGATCCTGATGACGAGCATGACGACCGGGGCGGGGATGGCGTCGTTCCTGACCGCGGAGATGGGGGCGGTCCACGACCTCGGGCTGATCGCGCCGATCGGCGTGGCGCTCGCCTACGGCTACACGATTGTGACGCTCCCGGCGCTGCTGGCGCTCGTGCCGATGAGGGCGGCGAAGCCCCGCCCGGCCGGCGCCGGCGAGCCGCCGATCGATCGTTTCCTCGTGTCGGCCGGGCGCTTCGCGGCGCGACGGCCCTTCGCCGTGCTCGTGCCGACCGCCGGGCTCGTGCTGCTCGCGATCGCAGGGACGACGCAGGTCCGGTTCAGCCACAACGCGCTCGAGTGGTTTCCCGACGGCGACTGGGCCCGCCGCGACTTCGAGCGCGTCGACACGGATCTCGGCGGCTCGGTCGGCCTCGACCTCGTGTTCGAGACGCGCGAAGCCGGCGGTCTCTACGCGCCCGAGACGCTGCGGCGGATCGACGACTTCGTCGCCGAGGTCCGCGCCCTCGCGCAGGCGCCGATC
>CAZFKD010000185.1:0-7809 GCA_964519695.1 uncultured Spirochaetaceae bacterium | reverse complement strand
GACCGAGACGATATCTTCACAGCCTCTCAGTGCCAGATCGGCGGATGGGCGCCGCGGACCTCGACGGTCTCGCCGACGACGGATCGCCCTGCGAGGCTCGCGAGCCGCTCGGGCGCGGCACGCGCCACGAGCCGGCGGCCGTCGGGAAGCTCGGCGATGATCGGCGCGCTCTCGACGCTCCCGTCGCGGCCGTAGACGACCGTGCCCCCGACGACCCGCGCGGGGCCCTCCGCCTCGAGCGTGACGGGCAGCGCCGCGGCGTCGATGGCCTGCTGCTCCCGATCGGTGTCGGCGTGGACGAAGGCCTCGTCCCGCTCGCGCGGATGCGCGGCATAGACGCCGATCGAATGCTTCGAGAGGAAGCCGCCGTTGCCCGAGACGTAGGCGATCCCGCCGCGTTCGCGCAGGCGCAGGACCGCCGCTGCGATGCCATGGCTCGTGTAGTTGTTGCCGGGCCCGCCGAAGAACGACATGCCGCCCGTCAGCGTCCAGCCGCGCGGATCGTCGAGCGAAAGGCCGATCTCGCCTGCGCCGACCTCGACTGCGATGGGAAAGCAGGAATAGAGGTCGAAGCAGTCGATATCGTCGATCCCGAGCCCGGCCGCCGCGAGGCTGGCGCGGCCCGCGGCCCGGATCGCCGGCGACGCATCGAGCACCGGACGCCGCGCGGGCGCGACGTCGC
Source organism: uncultured Spirochaetaceae bacterium (assembly GCA_964519695.1). Classification (GTDB taxonomy): domain Bacteria; phylum Myxococcota_A; class UBA9160; order UBA9160; family UBA4427; genus UBA4427. The sequence continues at coordinate 7,127 of CAZFKD010000185.1, read as the reverse complement.
GATTGCTCGCCCCGGCCCAGGGGAAGACGCAGCGGTCCTGCAGGCCGAGCGCACGCGCGACGGCGAGGTTCGTGACGAGCAGCGCGCTGCCGAGATCGACCTGCGCGAAGCTGTTCATGCGTTTGGTATAGGGCTCCGCGGTGATCCGGTTCTCCGCGCTCGGGGTCGCGATCTGCGCGGGCGACCAGGCCGTCTGGAACCAGGCCAGGGGATTGGCGGCAGCGACCTCGGCCGCGCGCGCCAGGAAGACCGCGAGCCGCTCGCGCCACTGTGCCGGCGAAGCGCCGGACCGCGCGGCCCGGGCGCTCTCGAAGACGGGGTAGATGTCCGCGGGCCGGAGCAGCTTCGCCTCGATCTCGCTCGCTTCGACGAGCCCCGCGAGCGGCGTTCCCACGACCGGATCCGTCGGTCGGCCGTCTTCTCCCTCGGCAGCGGCCTGCAGGCGGAGGAAGTCCGCGCCGGGCTCGGCGAGGCGCAACGAGCGTGTCGCCTCCGCGCCGCAGACGAGGGTCGTCCGCAGCCGTCCGGCTGCGATCTCCGCACAGGCCCGGTTCATCAGCCATTGCGGGCTGTTCCCGCCCGCAGTCGAGACCTCGCAAACGGCCTGCTCGAGGCCCAGACGGGCGGCGAGATCGCTCGCCGGCGCCGCGCTCGCCCGCGAGAAGGAAGGCGCGACGAACGAGATGCGCTCGACCTGCCCGAGCATCCCCGGCGCATCCTTCTCCGCTTCGCGGGCCGCGCGCTCCGCGAGCAGGACGACCGAGACGACGTCGTCGCGCTCGATCGCCTGCCCGATTCCCACCACCACCGGCACCCGCTCGGGATCGATTCCCATGACACGCCCTCCTCGCTCGTTCGCCGCTTCGGGCCTGCGCACCCGTTCGACGGCGCCGGCCCGAGCCCGGGAGTTCTAGCGTCTCGGGCGGGGGCGGGGCTATGCTGGACGCCCTCTCGAAGCAGGACGATCCCATGGCATCCATGACCGATACTTCGCAGTTCAAGAACGGCCTCAAGGTCATCCTCGACGGCAATCCGTTCACGATGGTCTACTTCCAGCACGTCAAGCCCGGCAAGGGCGGCGCCTTCGTCCGGACGAAGGTCAAGAACCTGCTGAACGGCCGCACGATCGAGCGGACCTTCCGATCCGGCGAGAAGGTCGAGCTCGCCGACATCCAGGAAAAGTCGATGCAGTACCTCTACCAGGAGGGCGAGAACCTCGTCTTCATGGATCAGCAGACCTACGACCAGATCCCGATCCCGCCGGACGTGATCGGCGACGCGATCGACTTCATGCTCGAGAACATGGAGGTCGACGTCCTCTTCTGGAACGGCCGTCCGGTCAACATCGAGCTCCCGAACTACATCGTGGCCAGGGTCGTGAATTCGGATCCGGGCGTGAAGGGCGATACGAGTTCGGGCGCGACGAAGCCCGCGACGCTGGAATGCGGGGCGACGATCCAGGTGCCGCTCTTCATCAAGGAAGGCGACATGCTGCGGGTCGACACGCGGACCGGCGAATATTCGGAGCGCGTCAACCAGTAGGCGAAGCGCCGAAGCAGCGGGGGAGCATGGCGGCCGATCCTTTCTCGGATCCCGACGACCGCGGCGGTCTCGGGCATCCCGACGGCGAACGAGCAGGCGCCGGAGACCCCGGCGGTCTTCCGGGGCCGGGCGAAGCGGCGAGCGGCTCCCAGCGGCGGCGTCCCCGGCGCGCGATCGTGCTGTCGGGCGGGGGCGCGCGCGGGGCCTACGAAGCCGGCGCGCTGCGCTTCATCCTCGACGATCTGCCGCGGCGAACGGGCATCCAGCCGGATTTCGACATCATCTGCGGGACCTCCGTCGGCGCGATCCACGCCTGCTTCCTGGCGGCGACCGCCGACGAGACCGAGACGCGCGGCGACCGCCTGACCTCGATCTGGGAGAACCTGAAGGTCCACGAGGTCTTCCGCTTCACCGCCGGCGATTTCCTGCGCCTGCCGAAGCGGATGCTCGGCGTGAAGCGCGTCGCGAAGCTCCTGCGCGAGGGCCAGCGGCCCGACCGCCTCTACGGCCTGCTGAACACCGAGCCGCTCGAGCGCCTCGTGCTGCAATCGATCCCCTGGCGCGGCATCCGCCGCAACGTCCGGACGGGCAAGGTCGACACGGTCTGCATCGCGGCGACCCAGGTCGCGACCGGCCGCGCCGTCGTCTTCTGCGACAGTCATCGCCCGGAGCTCCCGCCCTGGGCGAGCGTCGCCAACGTGCGCATGCAGCGGATCCGGCTCTCGCCGCTGCATGCCCTCGCCTCGGCGGCGATTCCGCTGCTCTTTCCCTCGGTCCGCGTCGGTGCCCGATATTATGCGGACGGCGGACTGCGCCTGAATACGCCGCTCGCTCCCGCGGTCCGGCTCGGCGCGGATCGCGTGCTCGTCGTCGGCCTGACCCATCCAATCGGGCCCTCCGTCTCCGAGTCGATCGCGCAGGAGCGAACGGCCGAGTTCGGCAATCCGATGTACCTGTTCGGCAAGGTGCTGAACGCGCTGCTGCTCTCGCCGATCGAGACGGACATCGCGCGGCTGCATTTCGTGAACGGCCTGATCCAGGCCGGCAGCGAGGTCTACGGCGACGACTTCCTCGCGCGCATCAACCAGCATCTCGCGCCGAAGGGCAACGCGCCGCTGAAGATCATCGACGATCTCGTGATCCGCCCCTCCGAGGATCTCGGGCGGATGGCGGCGGACGTCGTTCGCGACGATCCGAAGCTCGATTTCGGCATGTTCCTCGACGTGCTGCGCAAGGCGACGGGCGCCGGGACGACCGCGCGCGAGGCCGACCTGATGTCCTATCTGCTCTTCGACGCGAGCTATGCGAGCCGCCTGATCGAGGTCGGCTACAAGGACGCCGAGGCGCAGGAGGCCGAGCTCGCCGCCTTCTTCACGGACTGATTTCGCGGCGGATCCACCGCCGGATCCGCCGGGCGCGGCGCGAAGAGACCGACCAGGACAGGGCCGCTCCGGACGAGGCGACGATGCGCGGCGACCAGCTCGCACGACAATGGCTCCTGATCCAGCGGCTCGCGAAGAGCCGCGGCGGCGTCGGCCTCGACGCGCTCGCCGACGAGCTCGGCTGCGTCCGGCGCACCGTCTACCGCGACCTCGACGCGCTCATGTACGCGGGCTTCCCCGTCCTCTCCGAGAAGCGCGACGGCAAGGCCTACTACCGCTTCCTCGACCAGTTCCAGCTCGGCCAGGTCCCCTTCACTCCCGACGAGCTGCTCGCCCTCGCCTTTTCGAGCGACCTGCTGAAGAGCCTCGAGGGCACCGTCTTCCACGACTCGATCCAGTCCGCCATCACCAAGATCAAGGCCGGCCTCGGCCCCGAGCTCTCGCGCTACCTCGAGCAGTACCGCGACGCCTTCCGCGTGATGCCCGGGCCCCACAAACGGTATGCGGACTCGCGCGACACGATCCGCACGCTGAACGACGCCGTGCAGGGCCGCCGCACGCTCTCGCTGCGCTACCGCAGTGGCCACAGCGGCGAGCGGAGCGAGCGGCGCATCGATCCCTACAAGGTCTGGTACAACGCCGGCGCGCTCTACGTCATCGGCCACGACCATTTAAAGGGCGCGATCCGGACCTTCGCCGTCGACCGCATCCTCGCGCTCGCCGAGACCGGGCTTCGCTTCGAGCCGCCGGTCGACTTCGATTTCGACGCCTATACCGCCTCGAGCTTCGGGGTCGTGGCCGAGCCCGCGACCCGGGTCCAAATCCGTTTCGACGAGCGATGGGCCGCCTACGTCGGCGAGCGCGAGTGGCATGCGAGCCAGCGGACGACCGCGCTCGCGGGCGGCGGGATCGAGCTGGTCCTCGAGGTCGGTGCCGGACAGGAGCTGCTCGGCTGGATCCTCTCGTTCGGCGCGGGCGCCGTCGTCCTCGAGCCCGAGAGCCTGCGCGAGCAGGTCCGATCCGCCCTCGCCGCGACGCTCGCCCGCTACGCGGGCCCGGACCCGGAATAGGCCTCCGATGGATTTGCGGATCGATCCCGGGAACAAGCCCGCCGGGGGAGCACTCCAAGCCCGCTGGAGTCCACGCGCGACCCATCGGATTCCGACGGGACCTCGCTATCGTGCCGCCTCGCCGGGCGCCTCGATCGAGCGTCTCGACCTCGAACCGCTGGAACGAACCGCTTCCGAGACCCCCTGGCCCCCCTTCGAACCCCTTCGCGATCACGGGTGACGCCCAAGATGAGCCGGCTCCGCCATCACCCCGTCGTTTCGGTGCGCGCGCTTCCCGCGGCCGCCGCCGCGCTCGTCGCACGACTCGGCTTCCTCTGCTTCCTCGGCCTGCTCGCCGGCCCCTTAGCGACGGCCCGCGCCCAGGTCCTCCGGCATCCCGACGAACTCCCGCCCGCGGTCTACCGGGTCGGCGCGCTCGACCTCGGCTACGGCACCCCCCATCCCGACCAGCCGGCCCTCGATGCGCTGCTGCCCCTCGAGGTCGAGCTGCGGCGGACGGAGCTCGGCTTCGCGGCCCCGCGCGAGGGGGAGCCGACCGAGACGGTTTCGATCGGCGGCCCCGACAGCCCCGTGGTCGACCTCGAGATCAGCGGCCTCGCGCGAGTCCTCGCCGCAGTCGTCGGCGGCCTCAACGCGAACGGCCTCTATGGCGTCGACGTGCGCCCCGCCGAACGCGACATCGACCTCGCGAGCGAGCGCGACCTGCGTCCCGAAGGGCGGACGGCCCTCGCGCTCGTCGTCCATACCGGTCGCATCGCCCAGATCCGCACGATCGCCGTCGGCGACCGGGTCAAGGGCGACTGGAAGATCGACAACACGCTCCACGCCCAGATCCGGCAGGACTCGCCGCTCCAGCCCGTCGGCGAGGGCATCGATGGCACGACCGACCTGATCGATCGCGAGCAGCTCGAAGACTACCTCCACCGCCTGAACCGCTACGGCGGTCGCCGGGTCGAGGCCGCGCTCTCGCCGGGCGAGGCACCGGGCGACGTCGTGCTCGACTATCGCGTGCTCGAATCCAAGCCCTGGTACGTCTACGGCCAGACGACCAACACGGGCACGGACCGCACCAACCTCTGGCAGTCGCGCTTCGGCTTCACCCACAACCAGGTCAGCGACCGCGACGACAGCCTCTCGATCGAATACCTGAATGCCGGCTTCGACGACGTCAACGGGCTGAACGCCCGCTACGAAGCGCCCTTCTTCGGATCGCGCCGGCCCGAATGGATGGACCGGCGCAAGGGCGATCCGGCCTGGCTCGCCTGGTTCCCGCGCGAGACGCTGCCGTGGTGGGGCGTCGACCGGATGCGCTGGGGCGTCGACGTCGGCTGGAACCGCTCGGTCGCCGGCCGCGACTCGACCGTTCAGGGTCTCGACAACGATCCGGTGCGCAGCACGCAGTGGAACGCCGGCGGCCATCTGCGCTACGAGCTCTTCCAGCATCGCGACCTCTTCGTCGATCTCGTCGGCGGCCTCTCGTTCTCGCAGCTCGTCGTCGAGAACGACATCAGCGGCTTGAGCGGAGAAGCCTTCCTCGTTCAGCCGCGCATCGGCTTCCATGCGGAGCGCATCACCCAGCTCGCGACCTTCAATGCCGACACATCGGTCCAGGGTCAGGTCAACGAGATCGCTTCGGGCGACCGCAACGCGCTCGGACGCGCGGATACCAACGGCCGCTTCGCGACGCTCGATTTCAACTTCGGCTATTCGGCCTTCCTCGAGCCGCTGCTGCGGCCGGAAGCCTGGCGCGATCCGTCGAACGAGCTCGCCGCCACCCTCGCCCACGAGATCAGCCTCGGCTTTCGCGGCCAGTACGGCATGGAGAACCGCCTGATCCCGCAGGCGAGCCAGACCCTCGGCGGCCTCTACAGCGTGCGCGGCTACGACCAGTCGGTCGCGGTCGGCGACACCGTCGTACTCGGCACCTTCGAGTACCGCTTCCATCTGCCGCGCGCCCTGCCCGTCTCGCGGCGGCCGCTGCGTCTGCCCTTGATCGGTGATTTCCGGGTCAGCCCGCAGCAGGTCTACGGCCGCCCGGATTGGGACCTCATGCTGCGCGCCTTCGTCGACGCCGGCCGCGCGATCCGAACCGACTCGAACCAGGACGGGGCGGACGCGCTCGAGTTCGACCAGACCCTCGTCGGCGCTGGCCTCGGCGCCGAGTTCGTCTTCCGATCCAATCTCCGAGTCCGCGCCGACTACGCCTTCGCGCTCAAGGGGACGAGCGGCGACATCAACAATCCGGCCCAGATGGGGGATTCAGCGCTCCATGTCCTCTTCAGCCTCCTCTACTAATCCGCGCCGCGCGCGCCATTCCTTCCGCCCGCGCCATTCCCGCGCCGAGCGCATCGTCGCCCGCGTCCTCGTCGCGGCCCTCGTCGGGTCCCACCCGCTCGCCGCCTCCGCCGGAGGCGAATTCGGCGACGCGGACTCGGCGACCTTCGACTCGAGCCAGGTCACGCTCGACAACTCGCAGGCCGGCCGCACGACGTTCACGATCGATTCCCGGCGCGCGACGATCGGCTGGGAGAACCTTCGGCAGCCCGAGAACAACCGTCTCGAATTCGATTTCACGAACGGCGGCGGCCGAGGCCCCTCGGTGCTCAACTACAGCGAGTCGACCAACGCGTTTCGCCTGAGCGGACAGGTCGTCTCGAACGGCACCGTCGCCTTCGCGAACCCATATGGCGTCTACGTCGACGGCAGCGCCGTGATCGACGTCGGCTCGTTCGTCGCGATCGGCGCCAACGTCTCGCGCGAAGCATTCCTCGCCGGAGCCGCGCTCGACCTGCCGCTCTCGGGCCGTGTCGAGAACCACGGCCTCATCCTCGCGGACCAGAACGTGTCGCTGCTCGCGACGAGCGTGCTGAACGCGGGCGACATCGTCGCCCGCAGCGGCAACGTGCTGCTCGTCGGCGGCGAGCGGATCGAGCTCGGCGATTTCGACACGCTCTCGTCGGGCTGGTCCGGGCGCAAGGACCTCTTCGCCGAGCTCGCGGGCGGCGACGTCACGAACGCCGGGCGGATCGAATCGGCTGATGCAGTGATGCTCGGCGAGCGGGTCGTCAACCTCGGCGAGATCGAGATCGAGGACGGCTCGCTGCTGATGGTGGGCGCCGATGCGGGCTACCTG
>CAZFKD010000184.1:0-7812 GCA_964519695.1 uncultured Spirochaetaceae bacterium | reverse complement strand
CCTTCCACGAGGACAGCGTGCTCGGCCTCAAGAACCTGATCGGGGCCGATCGCATGCTGCTCGGCTCGGACTGGCCGCATGCCGAGGGGCTGCCCGATCCGACGGAGTTCGTCCACGAGCTCGAGGGCTTCAGCGACCGCGAGATCAAGCAGGTCATGCGGGACAATGCGGTCGACCTCTCCGTTCGTCGACCAGCCTGAGGGACCGCGGCCTTCCCGGCCGCAGATCCCACGCCGGAGACCAGCCCTTCAGGAAGGAAACGAGTCGATGCGCGCCGCCCTGCTCGAGAAGAACCAGCAATCCCTCGTCGTCGTCGACGACGTCCAGGTCGAATCCCCGCGTCCGCGCGAAGTCGTGGTCCGCGTCTCCCATTGCGGCATCTGCCATTCCGACCTGACGATGGTCGACGCGGGTGGTGGCGGGCAGGTCCCCCTCGTTCTCGGACACGAGGCGGCGGGCACCGTCGAAGAAGTCGGAGGCTCGGTCACGGGGCTTCGCAAGGGCGACAAGGTCATGCTGACGCCGATCCCGACCTGCGGCGCTTGTTATTACTGCGTTCGGGGTCAGAGCTCGCTCTGCGTCGACGGCCAGAACTTCATGACCGGGCTGCGCAAGGATGGAACGAGCCCGCTCTCGCGCAACGGCGAGCGGGTCTTCCAGGGCTTCGGTCTCGGGGGCTGGGGCCAGTATGCGCTCGTCGACGAACGGCGGGCCGTCAAGATCGATCCGGACACGCCGCTCGAGATCGCCTGCGTCGTCGGCTGCGCGATCCAGACGGGGGTCGGCGCGGTGCTCAACACGGCTCAGGTCGAGGAGGGCGCGACGGTCCTCGTGATGGGCCTCGGCGGCATCGGCATCTCGATCGTCCAGGGCGCGCGGCTCGCGAACGCGGCGCGCATCATCGTCTCGGATCCGATCGCGGCGCGGCGCGATTACGCGGCGAATTTCGGCGCGACGGACATCCTCGATCCGAAGCAGGACGACGTCGTCGCGAAGGCGATTGAGCTGACGGGCGGGATCGGCGTCGACTACGCCTTCGATGGCGCCGGCAACTCGGACCTGATCGCGCAGGGCATCAACGCCTGTCGCATCGGCGGGACGACGGTCATGGTCGGCGCGGCGATGGCGCCCCTCACGATCCCGATCCCCGCGCTCTTCCTGACCCATCAGAAGAAGCTCTCGGGCTGCCTGCTCGGCTCCTGCAACGGCCACCGCGACATCCCGCGCTTCCTCGCCCTCTGGCGCAAGGGCGCCCTCGACCTCGAGAGCATGATCAGCCATCGCCGCCCGATCGCGGACATCAACGCCGGGCTCGACGACATGCGGGCGGGGCGGGGGCTGCGGACGGTGCTCGCGCTCTAGGACCGTCACGGCCTCGACGGCAGATGCAGGACTCGGACCTGCTCGCCCCGGAACGTCCCGCCTTCGAATTCGGCGGCGACCGCGCCGGTCCGGCGCAGGGTCAGCTCGACGCGCAGCCTGCAGCTCTCGCCGTCGCGCGGCGGATCGCGATCTTCGAGCACCTGCGTCAGCTGGAGCGCATCCTCACCGCCCGGCCAATCGATCATGCCGGAGAAGGTCGCGACGCAGCTGCCCGTGACCGAGAAGGCGAGCTGATCGCCGGCCTCGAAGTCCGGTGCGTCGAAGGGATCCCATACGAGGAAGCAGGGGGTCGCCGAGCTGCGGGAGAACGGGCGCGGGGCGGGCGTCCCGGCGACCGGATCCGAGACCCAGTCGAGCTCGAAGGGGGAAGGCAGGCTCCTCGTCGAGACACCGGCGCTCGTCTGGCCGGTCGCGCTTCGATCGAAGACGAGCTCGAATGCCTCGTCCTTCTCGATTCCGCCGATAGGCGCGGCATAGAACCGATTGTCTTCGAGTCCCGCGTCCCGCTCGACGAGGCGTTTTTCCTTCTCGTCGAGACCGATGGGCTCGATGGCCGTCGCGATCAGCTTGTCGCCGCCATTCGGATTCACGTGGTCGAGGAAGAACGGACCGCCGCCCTGGGCGAGCAGCTCGGCGATGACTCGGGTCTTCTCGCCGCCCGTCGATCGCGCGACGAACCGGGCGCGCAGGGCGCTCGTCTCGATCTCCGGACTTGGCTTGTCGTCGTCGTCGAAGCTCGGCTCGCGATCGATCGCTCAGCCGGAGACGGCGATCCCGTACAGCGCCGCCGCGTTGTCCTGCAGGACCTTGCGCTTGCGCGTCTCGCTCCAGTCGCGCGAGATCTCGGCGATATGGCTCTGGACTTCGGGGAAGAGACAGGTCGGATGCGGGAAGTCCGTCTCGAAGAGGACGTTGTCCTCGCCGACGACGTCGATGAGCTTCATCGGCGCCGTCTTCTCGAACCAGAAACAGCCGTAGATGTGCTTCTTGAAGTAGTCGGAGGGCTTCATCTCGAGCTTCTGCTCGGATTCGGAGCCCGTCTCCTGCCATTCGTAGTCGATCGACTCGAGCACGAACGGAATCCAGCCGATGCCGCTCTCGACCGACACGACCTTGAGCTCGCGGCAGCGATCGAAGATCCCGCTGTAGATCAAGTTCGAGATGACCCGCGAGTTCTCGACGAAGAGAGCGGCCGACCCGAGCGCGAGCCGCCGGCTCCAGCCCATCGACGGCCAGGCGGCACGTCCGAACATGTTGAACGATGTCTCGCTCGCACCGATGTGGAAGTTGACGGGCAGACCCGAGTCGTTCACCGCCTCCCAGAAGGGCAGCCATTCGGGGCAGCCGAGATCGGGCAGTCCGATCGAGTCGGGATCGCTGCACATCACGATGCCCTTCATACCCATCTGCTTCGCCCGCGCGACCTCGTCGACACACTGCGCGATGTTCCACCAGGGCATCAGGGCCATCGGGAACAGGCGCCCCTTCGACTCGGCCTGGATCTCCGCCATCGCATCGTTGTAGATCTGGGCGCAGGCGAGCCGCAGCGCGTCGTCCTTCACTTTCATGAAGTTCTGGCTGCCGAAGCCCGCGACGTTCGGGTAGAGGATCTGGGCGTGCAGTCCGGTGGCGTCGAGCAGCTCGACGCGGGCCTTCATGTCCCAGGAAGCGACGTGGACGTCGTCGATGCTCCAGCCCATGAACTCGAGGCCGCGGGACTTGCGCCCGTCCTTGAAGATCACGGAGGAAGGCGTCGCCATCGACAGCTCGATGCCGTCCGCGACGACCCAGGCCTTCTTGTCGCCGCTCTGCTCGACGCGCGGGAGCAGGCTCTTGTACTTGCCGGAGGCGCGCTTCGTCCAGAGATCGTGGGGCTCGCTGATGTGGGCGTCGACGTCGATGATCTGGTAGCCGGTCGGGTTCTGGGCGGTCGGAGTCGTCATTTGGGCATGCCTCCGGAGAGCGCGTCGTGGCCGATCGCCGGCTCGACGAACTGGGTGAAGTTGGGGCCGCGGCGCAGGGCGTGGCCGCCGTCGACGTTGATGCAGGTTCCCGTGACCCAGCGCGACTCGGGCCCGACCAGATAGCGGGCGAGATGCGCGACGTCCTCGGACTCGCCGACGCCGTCGAGCGGCGTGTTCTCGATGTAGGACTTGTAGACGTCGCTCCCGCGCGGGATGCCTTCCATGATCTCGGTCGCGATGAAGCCGGGGCGGATCGCGTTGAAGCGGATCTTCGCCGGCCCGAACTCGTCGGCGGCGTTCTTCATCATCTGCTCGATGCCGGCCTTGCCGACGCAGTAGGCCCCGAAATAGAGATGCGTCACGTGGCCCGCGATCGAGGACATGCCGACGAACGAGCCGCCGCCGGCCTTCTTCATGAGGGGCACCGTGTGTTTCACGCAGAGCATCGTCGAGAGCACGTTGAGATGCAGGACGCGGATGAACTCCTCCGTGTTCTGGAGGTGGTAAGGGCCCATGCCGCCGCCGCCGCCGGCGTTGGCGATGCAGCCGTCGAGCTCTCCCGTCAGCGATGCGGCGCGGGCGACGATGCGCTTCACGTCGTCTTCGTTCGTGACGTCGCCCGATTCGAACTGGATGCGGCCGCCGTGGCCCGCGACGGCCTCGATCTTCTTCGCGGCCTCCTGGAGCTTGCTCGCGGTCCGACCGCAGATCGTGACGGCGGCGCCGTCGGCGACGAGGCGCGCGGCGCAGGCGGCGCCGATGCCGGTGCCGCCGCCGGTGACGAGGAATGCCATGCCTTCGAGGCCGCCGGACGGAATGCTTCCCTTCAACTTGCTCATGACGATCGTTTGCCTTCCTCGTGCTGTTCGGTTGATGCGCCGGATGCGGAGCGCCCCGAGCATACCTCGCCGGAGCGGAGCCGGAGAGCCGAGCGCGGACTTCGCCCGACGGCCGAAGCGAGGCTGCCGGGGCGCCGCGGAGGTGCGGCGGAGGCGCGGCGGCCCCGGGCCCGACGGGGTAACGTGGCGTGCCCCGCGCCTTTCGGGGCCGGGCAAGCGGCCCGTTACCCCGGGCGCGGAACCCCGAACGCGATTCGAACGAGAAAGGTCCCCGATGTCCGTCCGACTGACCGTCCAGCTCTCCGTCAAGCCCGGAACCGCCAACGAATTCAAGGCCGCCGCGAAGCCGGCGCTCGCGCGCGTCAAGCGCGAGGACGCGGGCTGCGAGATGTACGACCTGTTCCAGAGCGTCGACGAAGACACGCGCTTCGTCATGGTCGAGAGCTGGGCTTCCGAAGCGGAGCTCGACGCGCACATGAAGAGCCCGACGATGGGCGACGTCGGGAAGGCGCTCGGCGCATTCATCGGCGGCGCGCCGGTGATGCACAAGTACAAGGACTGATAGGCTGTGAAGAGATCGTCTCGGTCGCGGCGCTTGCGGCGGCGGGCCATCTGCTGCGTTGCTCCTCCTCGCCGTAGCTCGCTACGACTCGTCGTCGCGCCTTGCATCTGACCCACCGGCGCTGCGCGTCGCTCGGTCGACGATATCTTCACAGCCTCTGAGCGCCACCCGGAGGAGCCCGCATGCACCCCCGCCTGCGCGAGGCCTTTCGCGCGGAGTTGACGGCCGCTCGTCGGGCGGAAGCGGCAGGAGCGCTCGACGAGGCATGGAGCCGCCTCGAACGGGCGCACGTCCTGTCCCAGGCGCATGCGGCTGCGCACGTGCGCGTGCATCTCTCGATGGCCGCCTTCGCGTTCCGTCGGCGGGATCCGGCCGAGCTGCTCGGTCAGATCCCGCGGATCCTGCTCGCCGTTCCGGGTTCGCTGACGGGCCGTGCGCCGCGCGGCAATACGGGCGGTGCGGACGTCGGGATCTTCACGCCGATGCCGATTCCGCCGGATCTCGCGCGATGGCTCGAGCAGCGGCCGGAGGACGAGGCGCGCTAGGGCGAGGCGAGCCGTCGAGCCTTCAGCCGTCGTTCGGCGCGCCGAGCAGCCGCAGCGCCTGGCCCGGGCGAGGGTGGTTCTAGGCCCGCGAGCTGCGAAACGGTTGGGCCATCTGCGAAACCCAGTCGACCGGGTAATCGGGATCGCCTTCGATCCCCAGGTCCTCGGAGCGAACGGGCCGACCGCTGCCATCGTCCAGGGTTCCGAGCACTCGATCGCCGAGCGTGGTGAACAGTCCGAAGTTCACGTCGCCGAGTCCCGGCTGTTGGCGGTGATGGAGTCGATGGTGTTCGGGTCCGGCATACCAGCGTCGGAACGGGCCCGTTACGGCGTCGACGTTCGCATGCTGGGCCAAGAGCTGGAGGGCCGTCAGGCTTGCGAGAGCCAAGGCGATGTCTCCGGGCAATCCGAGTAGGACGAGCGGCGCCGTTCCGGCGGCCATTTCGATCGCCTGGTGCACCGGATGTTTGAGGATTCCATTGAGGCAGTACATCCGCCGGACGCTGTGGTGGACGGCGTGGAAACGCCAGAGCCGCTCCGCTCGATGGCTCGCATAATGCGCGAACGTGATGCCGAGGTCGAACACGAGCAATGCGAAGAGGAGCTGCAGGAGCCAGGGCCACTGAGCCGGCCAAAATGCACGATTGGCCAAGCCTGATGCATCGGCGATGAGGGGGAGTCCGGCGAGCGAGATGGCGACTAGCGATTCGTTGACGAGCAGGTGGACCGTGTCCCTGGCCCCGTCGCCCTTCGGAGTGTTCCAGTCGGGCTGGTAGGGCGCGATCCTCTCGCAAGCGAGGGCGAATCCGAGGGCGATCAGAAAGATCGCGCCGATCGCGGAAGAGGGCGCTCCGTTGCGGATGGCCAGATGCATACCCCCTCCGAATCCGAGCCAGTGGATGGGGAGGAAGCCAATTCGGACCCACGATCGCAACGAAGACATGCGTCACCTCGCTCGTTCGGCAGGGAGCTTGCCGGGACGGCGAGGCCGACGCTTGAACGAACCGATTGGCCGCCTGAGGCGATCAGGCGTCGATCCGAAGGATTTCGACTTCGGCGAGTCCCCGACCGAGCGAGGTTCCGAACATTCGGCGAAAGGTCCGGGAGAGGTGTGCGGAGTCCGCGAATCCGGCCTCGAGGGCGGCTGTCGTCGCAGAAGCACCAGCGGCGAGCACTTCGACCGCGGATTCGAGGCGAGTCCACAAGATGTAGCGGCGCAGGGCGATTCCGGTCTCGCTCCGGAAGAGGGCGGCGAGGCGGCTTTCGGACAATTCGACAGCCTTAGCCAGCTCCGCCGAGCGTATGCGGCCAGAACTGATTCTGCTGCGGATCGCCGCGCAGGTGTGCGCGACTCGATGGTCGAGGGAGTGAGGTGCGAAGTCTTGGGGCGGCAGCCAGAGCGTGAGGCAGTCGTCACGCAGCGACACGAGTGTGTCCCGACTCGCCGGTGTACCGGATCGATGCGCTCCGGTCGGCGAGGCGACCGCGAGAATCGCAGCTCTCACCGACGCGAGCGACGCATCCGCTCGGCACGCGCCGAGATCGCGCGCCAAGGCCTTCGTGAGTGCCCGTCCCGTTCGGCATTCACGTTCGACGTAGAGGAGCAGTCCCTTCTCTCCCGACCATTCGATCGTGTGCGGACGGTCGCTCCCGACGCCCCAGGCGAAGGTGTGCCGTATCGGCTCGCCCTCGATGTGAAGAGTCAGGGGCTCGCGGCCCGCGATACAAAGTTGAAGGGCGTGGTGGGCGTGAAGTTCGCTCTCGCCCGGCGAGCCGATGAAGATCGCCCACCCGGTCCCGAGCGCCAGGCGTCCCCGCCAACCCGTCTCTTGGTTCGACGCAATGCTCACGGGTTCGATCGGCATCGGCCTTCAGGGCTCTGCGCGTGCGCCGAGCAGCCGCTGCGCCACGAGCTCGAAGGATCGCAGCCGAGCGTCGAAATCGAAGCAGATGGTGACGATGCCCAGCTCGTCCGCACCGTAGTCGACGGCGATCGCGTCGAGCTCGGCTTCGACCTGCTTCGGATCGCCGACCGTGGCGCGCATGCCCGAGCGCGCCAGGAAATCCTCTTCCTCCGGCGTGAAGACGTGGGCCGCCGCCTCCTCGGGCGAGACGATCCCGCTGCCGCCCTGATTGCGGGCCATCTGGATGCGCCCGACCTTCATGCTCGCGGCGTGCCACTCGGCCTGCTCGCGCGTGTCCGCGCATAACACCTGGACCGCGACGTGGACACGCGGCTCGGGACAGAGGGTCGAAGGCCTGAAATGGCGCCGGTAGTGCTCGGCGATCGCCGGACCCTGGCTCGAATTGCCGAAGAAATGGGCGAAGCTGAAGGGCAGGCCGCGATCGGCGGCGAGCATCGCCGAGTCGACCCCCGAGCCGAGCAGCCAGATCTCCGGCATGCCGGCGCCCGGGGGCCCGACGCGCATCCCGGCGAAGGGATGGCCCGGCGGCAGATCGTCGCCGAGAAACCCGATCAGATCGTCGATCTGTTCGGGATAGGCGCGGACGTCGTTCGG
>CAZFKD010000183.1:0-7822 GCA_964519695.1 uncultured Spirochaetaceae bacterium | reverse complement strand
CGTCGTGTTGTAGGAATCGAAGGTGAGGCGCAGGGATTCGCCGGTCGCCGGATCGATGCCGCCGCGGTAGCCGGCCTCGGCGAGCAGCGCCCGGGCGCGCTCGAGATCAGGGGTGCGGTAGGGGTTCCGGTAGTCGGGATCGTGGCCGTAGATGTTGGGCGGGATCGGGGACTGCGCCGCGACGCCGCGGCCGTTGGTGAAGATTCGCAGGAACTCCTCCGCGTCGATCGCGAGGCTCATCGCCTGGCGGAGCCTGCGGTTGCGTGCGCGCGTCGCGGCGTCCTTGCCCCGCCCGACGACCGGATCGTCCATGTTGAAGCCGAGGAAGAAGATCGTGGGCGAGACCTCCTTGTCGAGGGCGATGCCGAGGGCCTCCATCTCGGGCGAGAGCGCGCCTTCCTGGATCACCGAGTCGAAGTTCTCGGCCGCGATGCCCGAGTTGTCGTAGTAGCCCTGCATGAACTTGTTGAAGCGCGGAATGTCTTCCTTCTCGCGTCGCATCTCGATGCGATCGATCATCGGGAGCGGTCGGCCCGCGCTCGCGAGGCGTCCGGCCGCGCGATCGCGCTCTTCGCCCTCCGACGGGTAGACGGCGCCGGGCGCGCGCCATTCGGGATGCCGCACGCCGTACCAGTTCGCCGACTTCTCGAGCACGAAGATCGCCCGTTTGTCGTACCGGGTCAGCTGGAAGGGGCCCGAGCCGACGGGATGATCGTCGAAGCGGGGCCGGCCGTCTTCGCCGTCGTACCAGGCGATCGCCTCCCAGGGGATCGGCGCCGAGAACTCCATCGCGAACCAGTACTGGATCTGCGGATAGGGGCGCGCGAGGGTGATCTCGAGGACGTGGGACGAGGACGTCGCGACCCCCTCGATCGGACCGACCCGGCGGTATTGCTCGTGCACCGGCAAGGCCGCGAAGTCCGCGTCCTCGGCACGGCGCGCCGCGAGGCGCTCGCCGAAGGCCTGGAAATCCTCGACGTTCGAGAACGGCTCGACGACCGGGCTCCCGATCTTCGGATCGGCGATGCGCGCGAGGGCGAACGCGAAGTCCGCGGAAGTGATCTCCCGGGTGCGCGCGCCGGGCGCCGAGAGCGCGAAGCAGGGATCGTCGTGGAAGAGCAGATCCGGGCGGAGCTCGAAGCGCCAGCGCGAGCGGCCCCCGCCGAGATCCGTCACTTCGGGCAGCGCGGCCGCGAGACCCGGGATCAGCTCGAGCGGGCGCTTCAGGAAATGGTATTCGAGCAGCGTGTCGTAGACGGCGCCGGTGATCGCGTGCTCGCGCTGGGAGTAGGCGACCGCCGGGTCGAGGCTCTTCGGCGCGTCGAGGAACGAGCCGTAGAGCACCTTCGCGGTCGCGTCCGAGGGCGGATAGGGATCGTTGCCGCAGCCCGCGAAAAGCGGAAGGAGCAGGAAGAGCGGGAAGAGCAGGAAGAGCGGCAGGGACACGCACGGCCCGCGCAGGGCGATCGCCGCCGACGCGATCGGTCCGGGCGCCCGCAGCGCCTTGCCTTCCCTGCCCGTTCGAGCCCCGCCCCGCACGTCCGAGATCCCCCTCGCCCCGATCGTCCGACCGACCCGCCGGAACGATCGCCCCCCTGATGCCTACCAGGCGCCGCCCGACTCCGACCTGCGCTCGGGCAGCCGGAACAACCGATCGGGCAGCCCGGACGCCAGCATGACGCGGTTCCACGCAAAACGCGCCTGCGACCCGACGGCCGGCGATTCGATCGTCACGCTGTTCGGGAACTCGAGCCGCTCCGCGCCCTCGCCGATCGCCCCGTAATCCTCGAAGCGGGCTCGGAAGCGGAGCACGCCCGCAGCATCGTACGCCCGCAGCTCGACGAGGCGGCCGCCGGGATCGAACAGGAACGCATCCCCGCCGAGGGTGAGGTCGCTCGCTTCGGCGAAGCAGGCGGCGTCGTGCCAGGCGCGTTCGGGATCCGCCGGACAATCCGGCCGCAGCCCCCGGCGACCGTTCGCGAACGCGATGCCGATGCGGTCCTCCGCTTCGAGCCAGACGGCAGCGCGCGCACTTCCGGGGCGCGGCCTCGGCGCGCCCAGCAGGATGCCCACCGCCTCCGCGACCTCGACGTCGACCTTCGCGAGCTCCCAGAGCAGCGTCGGCGAGAGCGGCCCCTCCTCCATCTCGCCGGTCGAAGCGTCATAGTAGCCGTAGCGCCGTCCATCGCTGACGATCACCGCCGCGAGCTGCTCGAACAGACCGATGACCTCGAAGCGCAGGCGCGCCGGGCGTTCGACGACGATGCGCTGGGGGCGGTTCAGCTTGAAGTCGGGGCCGGCGAGCACGACGCGGGCGGTACCGCGCAGTCCGGTGCGCGAAGCAGCGGCTTCGAGATAGGTCTCGACGACCCGATTCGCCCGGGCATCGTCGATGGGGAGCGGCGCGCCTTGCAGGACGCCGGGCGGAGCGCTCGTCCGGCAGGCCGTCAGGCCGCAGGCGAGGACCGTCGCGAGCAACGCGGGGATCGCAGCGGAAGGCCGCCGCCGACCGACTGCCGTCACGGGGCCCCGCCCGAACGCGGCGGGCGACCGAGCTCGCGGCGCAGACGATCGATCTTCTCGAGCAGGTTCGGCTGCTCCGACTCGCGGACCTCCTGCGCGGCGGCTTCTTCGTAGTAGTCGAGCGCCCGGTCCTTCTCGCCGCGCAGCAGATGGACGTCGCCGAGATGCTCGGAGACGACCGGATCGCCGCCCGTCAGCTTCGCCGCCTCGAGCAGCTGCGCGCGCGCGCGTTCGAGCAGCGAGAGCGCCTCGTCCTTGCGCGCCGCGCGGAAATGCATCTCGGCCATCTTGTAGTAGACCCACCCGAGACTGTCGGTGATGTAGCCGTCGTCCGGAGACAGGGCGAGCGCGCGGCGGATCATCGCCTCAGCCTCGTCGAGGTTCTCGCCCCGTTCGGCCCAGGAATAACCGATGTAGTTGAGGGCCGCGGCGTTCTTCGGATCGAGCTCGATGACCTTCTGCATGTAGCGAAGCGACTCGTCGACGCGCTGGCGCGCCCCTTCGACGACGCCGAGCTGGTAATAGACCTCCACGTCTTCGGCCGAACCGTCGAGCAGCGCTTCGAGGCGCGCGATCGCGAGGTCGTGCTCGCCGAGGGCCGAGAGCAGCCCCGCCGCCCGCAGATCGAGGGCCCGCTCCGGCGCCACGGCGCGCAGCCGCTCGATCTCGTCGAGGGCGAGGGCGAGCTCGCCCCGGCTCTCGCGCACGAAGGAGATCTGGACGCGGGCCTCGACATAACGCGGATCGCCCGCCGCGATCCGGTCGAAGACCTCGATCGCCCCGGCGTCGTCGCCTGCCGCCCGCCGGATCTGGCCCACCGCGATCGCGAGCTCCGAGTCCCCCGGCGAGCGCGCCAGGATCTGCTCGAGCCGCGCGGCCGCCGACTCGTAGCGCCCGGCCGCGAACTCGAGGGAGGCGAGCCGGCGAAGGGCGCTCAGATCGTCCGGATAGGCGTGCACGATCCGGCCGAAGGTCTCGATCGCCGCGGTGACGTCGTTGGCATCGATCTGGGCCTGGCCGAGCCGCTGCAGGACGCCGTAGTGATTCGGATGTGCCTCGAGCAGCTCGCGGTAGATGGCCATCTCGCCCGCGCGGTTGCCCCGCGTATGCTCGAGCTGCGCGAGGCGCATGTAGAGCAGGAAATGGCCCGGAAAGCGCACGAGCCCGTCACGCAGGGCGGTCTCCGCCGCCTCGAATTCCCGTCGCGCCTCGTAGACCGAGACGAGGGCGAGCAGCCCGCGCAGCTGCTCCGGCTCGAGCAGCATGAGCTTCTTCGCGAGCGCCTCTGCCTCGTCGAGATCCTGACGTTCGATCGCGACCTGATGCAGGGCGAAGGCCGCGTCGGCGTCGAGCGGCTCGCCATCGACCCGCCGCAGGACGCGGTCGAGCCCCTCGAAATCGCGGCGCAGGTTGTAGAGGCGCCCGAGGAACAGGCGGGTCGAGGCCGACGAGGGATCCAGCTCGAGCGCCCGCTCGGCGCCGCGCAGGGCGCCGTCGACGTCATCGAGCTGCCAGGAGAGCCGCGCGAGCCGCGCGTGGAGGAAGGCCGAATCGGGATCCTTGCCGACCGCGCGGGCGTAAGCCGCGCGCGCCTGCTCGAAATCGCCCTCGGCCTGGGCGAGCTCGGCGACGAGCACGTCGTAGTCGGCGGCGCGATCCGGACGCTCGATGCGAAGCGCCGGCCCGGCCACCGGACGCGCGGGGACCGGACCGGTCGATGCACACCCGGCCCCGACCGCGACGCAGAAGAGCGTCGCCAGCACGACCCGGATCGATCGATCACGCTTCAATGAGTTCCGCCTTGCACGCGGGCGCCGTCGTCTCGTCTTCGACTAGCCGATGTAGCCGTGCTTCTGCAGATAGGTGACGAGCGCCGCGACGCTCTGGTCCACCGTCTGACCGTTCGTATCGAGCACGACCTCGGGGCTCTTCGGCTCTTCGTAGGGCGCCGAGATCCCCGTGAAGTCCTTGATCTCGCCGGCCCGGGCCTTCTTGTAGAGGCCCTTCACGTCGCGGCTCTCGCAGGTGTCGACCGAGGCCTGCACCCACGCCTCGATGAAGTCGCCCGCGCCCATGATCTTGCGCACCGCATCGCGGTCGGCGCGGTAGGGCGAGATGAAGGAGGTGAACACGATGATGCCGGCGTCGGTGAAGAGCTTCGAGACCTCGCCGATGCGGCGGATGTTCTCGGTCCGATCCTCGGGCGAGAATCCGAGGTTGGCGTTGAGGCCGTGGCGGATGTTGTCGCCGTCGAGGACGTAGGTCAGGCGGCCCTTCTGGGCGAGCGCCTTCTCGGCGGCGACGGCGATCGTCGACTTGCCCGAACCGGAGAGACCCGTGAGCCAGATGGTGCAGCCGCGCTGGCCCAGCAGCTTCTCACGATCCTGGCGGCTCACCTGACCGGCGTGCCAGGTGATGTTGGTCGACTTCGATTCGCTCACGGAAGGACTCCTCATTGATCGTCCGCTGGGGACATGCAGTTCGAGATGGTTGCCCGGGGACGTCCTGCTCTGGACGCCGGCGGAACGGGCGGCCGGCACTATAGCCAGGGCCGCTCCGAATCGCCTTGGGGCGTGCGGCCGACGCGGGCCGGCGCGGCGCGGGCCCCGCGGGCCGACTCACGCTCCCGGCGACTGGCGGGCGACCGCTTCGAGCACGCTCGCGACGGCGAGGTCGACATGCTGCGGTGTCGTGCCGCGCCCGAGCCCGAAGCGCAGGGACGCCTTCGCCTGGGCGGTCGACCGGCCGAGGGCGAGCAGCACGGGGCTCGGCTCGGGCAGGGCCGAGCTGCAGGCCGAGCCCGAGGAGACCGCGATGCCCGACAGATCGGCGAGCAGCCGGTCGCCGTCGATGCCCTCGAACGAGACGTTGAGGTTGCCGGGCAGTCGGGCGTCGGGATCGCCGTTCAGGAGGACGCGGCCGGGGAGCGCCTGGCAGAGCCGGTCGAAGAGCGCCGTTCGCAGGCCCCGGAGCCGCACGGCCTCGGCGGCGCGCTCGGCGAGGCAGAGCTCGAGCGCGCGCGCGAAGCCGACGATCGCGGCGACCGGCAGAGTGCCCGACCGCAGGCCGCCTTCATGACCGCCGCCGTACTGGCGCGGCTCGAGGCGCAGGCGCGGGCGGCCGGCCTTGCGCACGACGAGGCAGCCGATGCCCTTCGGCCCGTAGAGCTTGTGGGCCGAGACCGAGAGCAGATCGATGCTGTCGCGGGCGGCGGCGAGGTCGATCCGGCCGACCGCCTGGGCCGCATCCGTATGGAACGGGATGCCGCGTTCGGCGCAGAGCGCCGCGATCTCCCGGATCGGCTGGAGCACCCCGATCTCGTTGTTCGCCGCCATGATCGAGACGACGAGCGTCTCGTCCTGCAGTCGCTCGGCCACCGCGCCGGGATCGATGCGGCCGAGGGCGTCGACCTCGAGAAAATCGACGGGATGGCCGCGGCGCGCGAGGGCGCGGCAGGAATCGAGGACCGAGGGATGCTCGGTCACGGCCGTCACGATCGGCCGGCGCCCCCGGTCCGCGTCGGCGAGACCGAGCAGCGCGAGGTTGTTGCTCTCGGTCGCGCCGCTGGTGAAGACGATCTCCGAGGGATCCCGGGCGCCGAGGCCCTCGGCGATGCGCTCGCGGGCGCTGTCGACGGCGGCGGCGGCGCGCCAGCCGTAGACGTGGGTCTGGCTGGCGGCGTTGCCGAACGACTCGCGCAGGAAGGGCAGCATCGCCTCGAGCACGCGCTCGTCGAGGGGTGTCGTCGCGTGGTGGTCGAGGTAGACCGGATCCGGGCGCCGGCTCAAGCCGCGAAGGACTGGCCGCAGCCGCAGGTATTCGAGGCGTTCGGGTTCTGGATCTTGAAGCCCGATTCCTGGAGCGAATCGACGAAATCGAGGCGCGATCCGACCAGGTAGAGGGCGCTCTTCTCGTCGACGATCACGCGCACGCCGTCGGCATCGATCTCGTGATCGATCTCGCGCACGACGTCGTCGAAGGAGAGCTGGTACTGGAGCCCGCTGCAGCCGCCGCCCACGACCTTCATGCGCAGGCCATGGCTCGCGACCTTGCCGTCCTCTTCGAGCAGGGAGCGGATGCGGGTCGACGCTTCTTTCGTGACTTCGATCATGACAGGACCTCCGAACCGGATCGCCCGGATGCCGGACCTTAGCAGCTCGCACCGGACGGGGCCGTCGATCCATCGGCCGCCCGCGGCGAGAGCCACAGGAAGATCTCGCGATTGCCCTTGGGCCCCGGCACGCGGCTGTCGACCCGGCCCAGCTCCGCCCGGCCGAGGGCCCGCCCCGCCCGGGCGATCCGATCCGCCGCGCCGACTCGAAGCGCGTCGTCGCGCACCACCCCGCCCTTCCCGACCTGCTCCCGCCCGACCTCGAATTGCGGCTTCACCAGCAGCAGCAGCTCGGCATCCGGCGCGCAGGCGTCGATCGCCGGCAGCACGAGCTCCAGCGAGATGAACGAGACGTCGCCGACCACGAGCCCGAATCGATCGGCGAAATCCGCCGGCGCGAGATGGCGGGCGTTCACGCCCTCGCGCACCTCGACACGCGGATCGAGGAGCAGCCGGGAGTGCATCTGCCCATGGCCGACGTCGACGGCGACGACCCGGATGGCGCCGCGCTGGAGCAGGCAATCCGTGAAGCCCCCCGTCGAAGCGCCGACGTCGAGACAGATCCGGCCGCCCGGATCGATCCCGAGCTCGTCGAGGGCGGCCGCGAGCTTCTCCCCGCCGCGCGAGACGAAGGGCTTCGCCCCGCCCTTGAGGCGAACGGTCCGTTCGGGCGCGACCCGCGTCCCCGGCTTGTCGCAGGGCGCATCGTCGACGAGCACCCGTCCCGAGAGCACGAGCGCCTGGGCCGCACTGCGGCTCTCGGCGAAGCCTTCGCGCAGGACGCGTTCGTCGAGGCGCTCGGCTTTCTCCCGGCGCCCCGAGCGCCCGTGCGCGCCAGCGGGGGGATCGACGGGGGACGTCAGGGCGTCTTCGCTCGCACGTGGGCCGCGAGCGCGATCACCGCCGCGCGGATGTCGGCGGCGGCGATGCCGACGGTCGCCGCGGTCTCGCCGTGTTCGATCAGGGCGTCGGGCACCCCGAGCGTCCGGACCGACGCCGCCACCCCTTCGGCCGCCAGCAGCTCGAGCACCGCGCTCCCGAAGCCGCCCTGCAGCGCGTGCTCCTCGACCGTCACGAGCACGCGGCAGCGGCGCGCGAGGTCGAGGATCTTCTCGCGATCGAGCGGCTTCACGAAGCGCGCATTCAGGACGGCGCAGGCGATGCCTTCGGCCGCGAGCTCCGCCGCCG
>CAZFKD010000182.1:0-7856 GCA_964519695.1 uncultured Spirochaetaceae bacterium | reverse complement strand
AGGCCGCCTTGATGCCGGCGAAGATCGTGCGCCGCTCGCCGCCGCCGAGCGAGATTTCGAGCTCGAGCAGCTTGTCCGCTTTCGGAACCGCCTTCGCGGAGACGATGCGGGCGATCCGCAGATCGATCTTCGTGAAATCGTCGATCGAGCATTCCGGAGCGAGCGGATCACCGGCGAAGGCCTCGCCCTCGGCGGCATTCGCCCCGGCTCCGTCGCCGATCGCTTCGGCGGCGCCTGCAGGGCCCGCGCTGCCCGCGACCGATCCCGTCGCTTCGTCCGACATCGCGCGGGCCGCCGCGAGCAGCGCCTCGACCTTCGCCGGATCGACGCGCTCCATCAGCGGCCGGAACTCGGCGACGGTCTTGCCGACGACCGGCTTCGCCGCGTCTTCCCAATGCGCCGCGTCTTCGAGCGAGAGCAGGCGCGCCGACTCCTCGGCGAAACGCGGCAGGACCGGCGCGAGATAGATCGTGATCTGCCGGAAGAGGTTCAGCGCGATCGCGCAGACCTCGAGCAGCTCGCCGTCCTTTGCCGGATCCTTCTTGAGGTTCCAGGGGGCCTGCGCCTCGACGAACTCGTTCGCGCGGTCGGCGAGCGCCATGATCGTGCGCATCGCGCGGCTCGTATCGAGGGATTCGTAGGCCTCCTCGAGCTCGGCGCCGGCGGCGGCGCCCGCGGCGAACAGCCCGCCATCGCGGGCCGAGGGATAGACCGCCGGCAGCGCCCTGCCCTTCACGAAGCGCGCCGTGCGGCTCGCGAGGTTCACGACCTTGCCGACGAGATCCGCGTTCACCTTGGCGATGAGCTCATCGAAGTTGAGGTCGACGTCGTCGACCCGGGCCGAGAGCTTGCTCGCGAGGTAGTAGCGGAGGTATTCGGGCGAGAGATGATCGAGATACGTCCGCGCGAAGATCGCCGTGCCCTTGCGCTTCGAGAGCTTCTCGCCGTTGACGGTGAGGAAGCCGTGGACGTGGACGGCGGTCGGAAGCGAATAGCCGGCGGTCTTCAGCATCGCGGGCCAGAAGAGCGTGTGGAAGTAGGCGATGTCCTTGCCGATGAAATGATGGATCTCGCAGCCGGGGTCGTTCCACCAGCGCGCGAGCGAATCCCCGTTCGCGTCGCACCACTCCTTCGTCGCCGCGATGTAGCCGACCGGCGCGTCGAGCCAGACGTAGAAGTAGTTGCCCGGAGAGTCCGGGATCTCGAAGCCGAAATACGGCGCCGGCCGCGAGACGTCCCAGTCGCGCAGCGGTGCGGCGAGGAATGTGTTGCGCAGCCAGTTCGCCGTCTCCGGCGGGACTTTGCCCGGCGTCTCCGTCCATTCGGCCAGGAAGTCGTGGAACGGCTCGAGGCGCACGAACAGATGGCGATGCGTACGCAGCTCGGGGACGGCGCCGCTGATCGCGCTCTTCGGATCGATGAGATCCGAGGGCGCGTAGGTCGCGCCGCAGACCTCGCAGTTGTCGCCGTACTGGCCGGGCGCCTTGCAGCGCGGACAGCCGCCCACGACGAACCGATCGGCCAGGAAGATGCCCGCCTCGGGATCGAAGAGCTGGGTCACGTCGCGCTCGTCGATGCAGCCCGCCGTGCGCAGCGCCTGCCACATCTCCGCCACGAGCGCGCGATTCGCATCGGAGTGGGTATGGCTGAAGCGGTCGTAGAAGACGCCGAAGGCGTTGAGGTCCGCTTCGTGGGCGCGCTGCATCTCGGCGAGCAGATCCTCGGGCGGGCGGCCTTCCTTCTGCGCCCGCAGCATCGTCGCGGTGCCGTGCGTATCGTCGCCGCAGAAATAGCGGATCTCGTGGCCGCGCAGGCGCTGGAAGCGGCGCCAGACGTCGGTCTGGATGTGCTCGGTCAGATGGCCGATATGGAGATCCGCGTTGACGTAGGGCAGCGCGCTCGTCACCAGGATCCGTCGACGCGACATCGTTTCTCTCTCTCGTCCGATCGGGCTCGGCCGGCTCGGGCCGCCTGCCTTCGGGTTCCATCGTTGCTTCGGCGCCGTTTCACCGGATCGACTTCATCGGGTCGGCTTCATCGGGTCGGCTTCGTCGGATCGACTTCATCGGGTCGGCTTCATGCGCTCGGCAGCGCCAGTCGGCCATGTTCCCGCCGAGCCCGGCATCGCGGGCGAACCGCCCGACCCGGCGAGCGCGCCAGAATAGACGATCGAGGTCGACGGACCGCGCGCATCCAGATCGTTCGTCGCCTCGAGCGGATTCGACACGCGACGATCGCACGACCGGGTGCGATTTCCCACTCTCGCGCCGACATCTTCGATCGTGACTTCCGACCTCGGGAATCGCGCCGTGCCCCTAGATTCCATCTCCGGGCTGGATAGAATGGGCGCACTTTCGCGAAAGGAATCCGACCATGGAAATCTTGTCTGGAAATGGCATCGAAGTTCTTTTCCGCTGGCTCCACGTGCTGGCGGGCATCACCTGGATCGGCGTCCTCTATTACCTGAACTTCATCCAGACCCCGTTCTTCGGCACCGAGCTCGGCGGCACGGCCAAGAGCGCCATGACCCGCGGCCTCGTCCCGAACGCCCTGTGGTGGTTCCGCTGGGGCGCGATGTTCACCTTCCTCTCCGGCTGGATCATCGTCTTCTATCGCGCGGGCCATCTCGGCATCCCGCTCTCCGACGGGTACATGACCAGGATCCTGACCGGCGGCATCATGGGCACGATCATGTGGTTCAACGTCTGGTTCCTGATCTGGCCGGCACAGCAGGTCGTGATCGCGAACGCGCTCCAGGTCGCGGGCGGGGGCCAGCCGATTCCCGAGGCGGCGGCGCGCGGCGCCAAGGCGGGGATGTATTCCCGAACCAACGTCGTCCTCTCGATCCCGATGCTCTTCTTCATGGTCGCGGCGGCGAACCTGCCGGGCTTCCTCTCCGGCACCAACGACCTCGTCTACTGGATCGCGGTGCTCGTGATCATCGGCGCGGTCGAGCTGAACGCGCTGATCGGCCCCGGAAAGCCGACCCAGAAGCCGCTCACGTCCGTCAGCGGCACGATCCATCTGGGCCTCGTCCTGTCGCTCGTGCTCTATATCGTCGGGACCGTGCTGAACAGCTGAAGCGAAGCGGCCGTCGCGCTGCGTCGCCTGGCCCATCCGGGCAGGGCTGAGCACGCATCGCGAGGCATCGTGGATCGAGACGGGAGTCGACGGCCGGAGACGGCTGATCGGCTCCCGTCGTGCTTTCTGGCCTTCGCGTGCCGCCGGGTCCCCTACTGGAGGGATTGCAAATAGGCCGTCAGCTCGGGCAGCTTCGGCTCAAGATGCGGCAGGGCCACCATCACGCGCGTCTCGCGCTTCGGCGCATACCCCTCCGGGTATTCGCCGCGCAGCACCCGGGCAGCGGTCAGCTCCGCCGATGCGCCGGCAACCGCCGGCCCGAGCGCGCCATCGATGCGCGGATCCATGGCATGGCAGGCGATGCAGTTGGCGTTGTAGACCGCCCGGCCCGCGGCGACGAGTTCCTCGGGCGAGCGCGTGTCGGCGGACGCGGCGTCGGGCGCCGCCGAATCCGAGGCTGCTGTTTCACTCCCGACCGCCTGGGCAGAGCCATTCCCTGCAGTAACGCTCGTCGAAGGAGCGGTTCCCGCATCCGAATTGCGAGCGCCCCCCGAATCCTCGGAACAGCCTGCCGCGAGGCCACACGTCAAGAGGGCGACCCTCATGAAATTCGTTCGAAACCGGCCCACGCTCGACTCCTCGCCTCGCGCTCGGCGGATTCATTCCGCCTTGCCGTCCGACAATATCCGCCCGATCCCGCTCCGCCCAATCGGGTCACGCCCGCGAACGCTGCGCGCTCGCCGCCGAGAAGACGCGGTCGGCTCGGCCCAGCGACCGGCTCAGGTCGGCGTGCTTTCCCCGGCCGTCGCTTCGTCGAGCGCTCGGCGCGCAATGCGCGTGATGAGGAAGGTGACGGCCGCGGTCGCAGCGAGACCGGTGCCGAGCAATGCCCAGTCGGCGACTCCCCGCTCCGTCCGCCCGCCGCCGGCCGCCGCAGCGACGTCCCCGCCGAGCTTGCCGAGATAGACGTAGAGGATCGTTCCGGGGAGCATGCCGATGGCCGCGACGAGATAGTCGACCAGTCGGACACGCGTGAGGCCGAGGGCATAGTTCAGCAGGCTGAAGGGGAAGACCGGCGAGAGCCGCAGCAGGAAGACGATCCGCCGTCCCTGCTCGCCGATCGCGCGGTCGATCGCGCGAAAGCGCGCATCGCCCTCGATGCGCCGCGCGACGGCCTCCCGGGCGAGATGCCGCGCGATCAGGAACGAAACCGTCGATCCCAGCACCGCCGCCGCGAAGACGTAGCCGACGCCGCGGACGACGCCGAAGAGCGCTCCGCCCGCGAGCGTCAGCAGCGAGCCCGGCACGAAGCCGACGACCGCCGCCGCATAGCCTGCGACGAACACGACCGGTCCGAGGACGCCGAGCCCTTCGACCCAGGTCGCGAATTGCGGGACCAGCGCCGCGACCCGCCGTCCGAAGAAGATCGCCGCCCCGATCAGCGCGACGACCGCCAGGACCCGAAGCGCCTTCGCGCCTCGCGGCCCGGCCGCGGCTGCGCCGCTCCCGCTCTTCGCGCCCTGGCCCGTCATCGGGTCTCCTCTCGCGCCTGCGTTCGCGCCAGCTTCAGATTCATGAAGGCCGCCACGGCGACGACCGAAACGCCCATCCCGAGCAGGACCCGCCGCTCGCCGAACGCGTCGGCGAGCAGCCCGAGCGGCAGCGCCGACAGGCTGAAGGCGGCGAACGCGAGGAAGGTCAGCGACATGACGCGGCCCATGTAGACGGGCTCGGTCTCGCGCGCGACGACTGCGCCGTTCAGCGCATGGAAGCCCCCGCTCGAGGCGCCGAGCAGGAACATCGCCGCGAAACCGACGCCGTAAGAGGGAACGGCCGCGAGCCCGGCGAGCGCAAGCCCGAATCCGATCGCCATGCCGCCGTAGATGCGGACCGCGTGCGGCGAATCCGCGAAGCGGGAGACGCTGACGCTCGTCGCGAGGGCTCCGAACGCGGCGAAGAGCGCGTAACGGGTCACGTCCTGCGCGGGCCGACCGAGCGCGTTCTCGAGCAGGCCGGGGACGAGCGTGACGTGGGGAAAGCCGATCAGCATGACGCTCACGAAGAAGACGAGCAGCAGCCGGAGCCTCGGCGCCTGCCAGGCATAACGCAGCCCGTCGAGCAGATCGTGGAAGACGTGCTTGTCCGCCGCGCGCGGGCGGACCCTGGATTTCGGGAGAAAAAGCAGCAAGAGGGACGACGTCGCGTACAAGCAGCTCATGACTCCGTAGGCGGCGGCCGGACCCGCGGCCTCCCAGTCGAGCAGTACGCCGGCGACGACCGGTCCGGTTACGCGCGAAAGCGTGTTCGCGACGTTCGAGAGCGCCATCGCGTTGCCGATCCGGGCCGGCGGCACCAGGTCGACGGCCAGCGCCTGGCGCGCCGGGCCGAGGAAGCCGAAGGCGCAGCCGAACACGAAGGAGCTCGCGACGAGATGCCAGAGGGCGATCCGCTCTGCGGCATACAGCAGACCGAGGGTCCCGAAGCTGAGCGCCGCGATCATCTGGCCGACGGCGATGACGCGGCGCTTCGGCAGGCGATCCGCGAAGGCCCCGCCGAGCGGCCCGCAGAGCACCATGCCGGCACCCTGCCCGAAGACCGCCGTTCCGACGGCCGCATTGCTTCCGGTCAGCTCGAAAGCGACGACGCCCTGGATCACCGTCGACGTGAAGAACGCGGTGAACGCCGCGAGGGTCCCGAGGAACAGGATGCGAAAGTCGCGGATCGCGAGCACACCCAGGGAACCCGATTGCGATCGCGGCATCGGGCGAGCTTATCACCCGGGCGTCACGAGCGAAGCTCCTCCGCGAGGGCGACGAGCCGGACGAACTCGGATCGCTCGCCGCGCTCGTCGACGCCGAGCGCGCTGCGCGCGAGCCGCCGGACGAGCGCGTAGTCCCCGCTGCCGCTGTATTCGCTGTCCTGGAGCAGCATCCCGAAGAGGGCGACCGCCGTGCTGAAGCGCGCGCTCTCGCTCGCCTGCTCGATCGGCCGGGCCGGCCCCGTCAGGACCTGCTCGAGCTTGCGGCTCCTGCCGCCCTGCGGCGGCTGATAGCGGACCCCCACCGTGAGCCACTCGCCGCTCTCCGCGCTCGCCTCCCTCTTCTTTTCGGGCCTCGCGTATTTCAGCGGATCGACACCCGAGTCGAAGGGCGCACCCGTCGGGACGATCTCGTAGAGCGCAGTCACCTGGTGGCCCGCACCGACGTCGCCCGCATCCTTCGTGTCATCGTTGAAATCACGGTCTGCCAGCCGGCGATTTTCGTAGCCGATCAGGCGATAGGCCTGGACACGCGCCGGGTTGAACTCGGTCTGGATCTTCACGTCCCGGGCGATCGTGACGAGGGTCGAGCCGGCTTCGTGGACGAGCACGCGGCGGGCCTCCGCCGGCGAGTCGACGTAGGCGTAGTTGCCGTTGCCGTGATCCGCGAGCTCCTCCATGCCGGCATCGTTCAGGTTTCCGCGGCCGAATCCCAGGACCGAGAGGAAGACGCCGCTCTCCCGCTCGCGCTCGATCAGCTCGACGAGTTCGGCGCGGCTGGTCACGCCGACGTTGAAGTCGCCGTCCGTCGCGAGCACGACGCGATTGATGCCCTCCCGATCGAAATGCCGGCGGGCGACCTGATAGGCGAGCTCGATGCCCTCCGCACCGGCCGTCGAGCCGCCCGCCGACAGGCGCTCCAGCGCGGCGAGGATCTCGTCGCGTCGATTGCCCGGCGTCGGCGGGAGAACGACGCCCGAAGCGCCGGCGTAGACCACGATCGCGACCCGGTCCTCGGCACGCAGATGCCGGACGAGCTCGGCGAGACCACGCTTCACCCAGGGCAGTCGATCCGGTCCTTCCATCGATCCGGAAACGTCGATCAGCAGGACGAGATTCCGGGCGGGCAGCGCATCCGCCGCGACGCTGCGACCCGTCACCGCAACGCGCACGAGCCGATGATCCGGCCGCCAGGGCGCCGTGAAGAGCTCCGCGTCGAGCGCGATCGGGCGATCCTCGGAGAGCGCGCGCTCCGGAGAATCGACCGCATAACGAAAGTAGTTGAGCATCTCCTCGATCCGCACTACGCCGGCGGGCGGCTTCGCGCCCTCCTGCAGGAACCGCCTGAGATTGCTGTAGGACGCCGTATCGACGTCGACCGAGAAGGTCGAGAGCGGGCGGTCCCGCGTCGCGACGAAGCCAGTCTCGGCGAAGCGGTCGTAGCGATCGAGACGGGTCTCTCGAGCGGCGGACGTCCGGTAGGCGGCCGCTCCGGCCGAGTCGAAGGCGACGGCGAGGCGCGGCGAGGCGAGGACGGAGAGCGGTTCGCCGCTCCCCACGACGATCGACTCTTCCACCCCCGCGAACGCGTCGTCGGCCTCCGGGGCCTTCGCGCTCGTCTCCTGCGCATCGGCCGGCCGGATCGCGACCGGATCGGCCGGCCGGAGGGCCTGTTCTTCCGTCGTCCTGCAGGCAGCGAGCGCGGCGCAGGCGACGAGGACCAGCGTGATGCCTCGTCGCGCGCCGACCGGATTTCGATTCGAGCCTCGCCGGAGCGAAGGAAAAGCCGTCGAAGTCATGCTCTCTCCTCTGCGCGCGTACGCGCGGTGTGCGGATCTGCGCGTCAGAGGAGGCCTTCATGAGACCGGTTCCGCCCCACGTCGAAAATTCGCAGGCGAAGGCCGCGGGGATCGGGTCGGATCCGAGCCGGGGCGCGGCGGCGCCGACTTGCGTTGACACCCCCGAGCCGTCCGGGTACTTTGCGCGGCCTTCCTCCGACGGTGGGCGTAGCTCAGTC
>CAZFKD010000181.1:2030-7907 GCA_964519695.1 uncultured Spirochaetaceae bacterium | reverse complement strand
GCCCTGCGCGATCGGGCCGCAGCGCGCACGCGACCCAGCGCGGCGGCGGCGCCAGCGCGCCGCTCGATCGCGCCGCTGCGGCCTGGCTGCGATCGCCGATCGCGCCGTCCGCGCCCGCTCCGGGCCGCTCGTCCCCGCCGTCGGCCGTGCGCTCGACGGCATAACCGACGACGCGACACGGCGCCTGGGAGACGACGTCGCGGACGCCCGCATGACCGACGGCCGCGACGATCGCCGCCGACTTCGCCATCGAGGCGACCAGCGCGCGGAAGGCGGACTTCACGTGGTCGAGGTCGCGGTAGATGTCGGCGTGGTCGAACTCGACGGAGGTCAGGATCAGTGTGTCGGGATGGTAGTGGAGGAATTTGGGGGTCTTGTCGAAGAAGGCCGTGTCGTACTCGTCCCCCTCGACGACGAAATGCGGGCCGCGGCCTTCGCGGAAGGAGCCGCCGAAGTCGAGCGAGATGCCGCCGACGAGCAGCGACGGGTCGCGCCCGGTCGCCTCGAGCAGCTGGGCGGCGAGGTTCGTCGTCGTCGTCTTGCCGTGGGTCCCGGCGATCGTGAGGCAGTGGCGCTGCGCGATCGCGAGCTCGTAGAGGGCGTCGGAGAACGATCGGAACGGCAGTCCCGCCTCGATCGCGGCGATCGCCTCGGGATTGTCCTTCCGCACCGCGTTGCCGATCACGACGAGATCCGGCCGCTCGCGCAGCACGTTCTCCGCCGCGAAGCCCTCGATCGGCTCGATGCCCCAGTCGGCGAGGGCCGTGCTCATGGGCGGGTAGAGCTTCTTGTCCGAGCCGGTGACCCGGATGCCGCGGGCCTTCAGGAGCCCGGCGAGCGAGCCCATGCCCGTGCCGCCGACGGCGATGAAATGGACGTGTCGCAGGCGATCCGGATCGTAGGGCCGGTTGGGATCGCAGGTCGGCATCGGATCGGCGGGCTTCGGCGGGTCGGCGCTCATTTGCGGGTCATTCGGCCGTCATTCGGCGGTGAAGGCCTCGAAGATCGCGTCGTGGATCTTCGGGCGGAGATCGAAGCGGCTCTTCTTCGCGACCTGGTGGATCCGGTTCGTCAGCATCACGACGACGAGCTCGCGCTCGCGGTCGATCCAGATCGACGTGCCGGTGAATCCGAGATGGCCGACGGACGTCGGTGAGAAATACTGGCCCGAGGACGAGGCGCCGGCCGTCGGCGTATCCCAGCCGAGCGCCCAATCGGAGTCGGCGGGGAGATTCTGGCGCTGCGAGAACTCCCGCACGCGCTCCGTCGGCAGCGAGGGATTTCGGCCGTGCCAGGCATCGAGGAAGAGCTGGCCGAAGCGCATCACGTCGTCGGCCGTCGAGAAGAGCCCGGCGTGGCCGGCGACGCCGCCCATCGCCGACGCGTTGGGATCGTGGACCTCGCCCCAGACGACCCGCTCGCGCCAGGGACAATTCTCGGTCGCCGCGACGCGCCGGCGCACGTTCTCCGGCGCCGCGGGCGATCCGTCGACGGGAATCGGGAAGAAGCGCGTGTCGTGGAGCGCGAGGCGCGTGAAGATCCGCGAATCGCAGAACGCGTCGAGGGGCTGCCTCGAAACGGCCTCGACGATCGCCCCGAGCACGATGAAGTCGAGGTCGCCGTAGACGGCGGCGGCGCCCGGCTCGTGGACCAGCGCCGAGCGCAGCACGCGGTCGATGATCCAGTCGCGGCCCTCGCGGGTCCCGAGCAGGCGTTCGCCGGTCTTGCGCTCCTTCTCGATCAGCAGCTCGTGGAAGCCGCGCCAGGGCTTGAGGCCCGCCGCGTGGCAGAGCAGCTGCCGGATCGTGACGTTCTCCTTCCCGCGGTCGGCGAAGGCGGGCAGCGTCTTGGCGACCGGGTCGTCGAGGGAGATCGAGCCCTCGTCGACGAGCAGCATGATCGCCGTCGTCGTCGCGATCGGCTTCGTCAGCGAGGCGAGGTCGAAGATCGTGTCGCGGCGCATCGCGATCCGCTCGGGCCGGGCGACCGCGAGCCCGCGCACCCAGGCATAGTCGAGCAGCTCGCCCTCGCGCGGCATGCGGGCCAGCACGACCGCGCCCGGGATCTCCTGCTTCTCGATCGCCTTGTCGAGGGCCTTCTCGACCTTCTGGAGCTTGCGCTCGATCAGGCTGCGCTTCATTGACCTGCTCCCCCCGAAGCAACGGCGCATGGGGCGCGCCGCGGCCGCACGCTACCGCGTCGTCACCGCCGATTCCAACAGCTCGAGCTCCCCGCGCGCGCCGTCGAGGGCCGCGCGACCGCCGAAGGGCCAGGGCCGATTGATCGCCCCGTGACCGAACGGGAGATCCTTCACCACCGGGACACCGAGCGCCCCGAAGACGTCGGCGAAGAGCCGTTCGACCGTCCATTCCGGGTAGCGGACGTCGTCGCAATCCGTGAAGGCGCCGAGCGCGACCCCGGCGACCTGCTCGAGCTTTTTCGCCGCCCGCAGCTGCTGGAGCATGCGGTCGACGCGGTACGGCAGCTCCGTCACGTCCTCGAGCATCAGGATCGCACCGCGGGTATCGATCTCCCAGGGCGTGCCGAGGCTCGCGACGCAGACCGTGAGCGAGCCGCCGACGAGGCGACCCTCGGCCCAGCCGGGGACGAGGCTTCGCCCTGCATAACGCGGGAGCGGTCCGGTGCCCTGCAAGGCACGCACGAGGGCCGAGCCGCTCTCGCCCTCCAGGCCGTCCTTCTTCTCGAGCATCGGGCCGTGGATGCCGAGCAGGCCCGCCCGCCTGCGCTGCCAGAGCAGCAGCGTCGTGATGTCGCTGTAGCCGACGAGGGGCTTCGCCGCGTCGCGGAACGCCTTCTCGTCGAGGCGCTCGACGATCCGATGGCAGCCGTAGCCGCCGCGTGCACACACGATCGCGTCGACGTCGGGATCGCGCACGAACTCCATCAGCTCGCGCGCGCGCCGCTCGTCGCTGCCGGCGAGATAGCCGTCGCGCGCGAGGATGTCGTCCCGGGCGATGGTCTCGAACCCGAGGCGTTCGAGCGCGAGGCGGTTCGACGCGAGCCGCTCGGGATCGAGAGGGCCGGCGGGGGCCACGAGGGCGATACGGCCGCCGGGCCGGATCGCGCGGGGGCGACGCAGACTCGGCATCTAGAAGGCGCCCGGGTCCGTGTCGGGACCGAAGCCGCCGCCGCCGAATTCGAAGTCCGGCGGGCGGAACGAGCCGCCGCCGGTCGGCGCGCCCTCGTAGGGGTTGTCCGAAAGCGGCCAGTCGCGAAACTGCGCGAAGCGGCCCTCGAACTCGAGCTTGACCGTCCCGGTCGGGCCGTTGCGCTGCTTGGCGATGATCAGCTCGGCGAGGTTCTCGAACTCCGTCTCCTTGTTGTAGACGATGTCGCGATAGATGAAGGCGATCAGGTCCGCGTCCTGCTCGATCGCGCCGGACTCGCGCAGGTCGGCGAGCATCGGGCGCTTGTCCTCCTTGCGGGTCTCGGGGCCGCGGTTCAGCTGGGAGAGCGCGATCACGGGAATGTTCAGCTCCTTCGCCAGCCCCTTGAGTCCGCGGCTGATCTCGGAGATCTCCTGCTCGCGGTGCTGCACGTTGCGGTCGCCGCGCGCGAGCTGCAGATAGTCGACGACGACCATGTCGAGGCCGTGCTGGGCGTGCATCCGGCGACACTTCGCGCGGATCTCGAGGATCGAGGCCGCGCCCGTATCGTCGATCCAGATGCCCGCTTCCGCGAGGCGGCCGGCGGCGGCCATCAGCCGCGAGTGGGAATCGGTCGAAATCAGCCCGCTGCGGAAGAGGCCGAAATCGACCTGCGCCTCCGACGAGAGCAGCCGCATCACGAGCGAGCGCGTCGTCATTTCGAGCGAGAAGACCGCGACGTTCTTGCCGTAGTCGACGGCGGCGTTGCGCGCGACGTTGAGCGCGAAGGCCGTCTTGCCCATCGAGGGGCGCGCGGCGAGGATGAACAGATCGCCCGGCTGGAGCCCGCCCGTCATCTCGTCGAGCTTTTTGTAGCCCGAGGACAGGCCGGTCAGCTCGCCGCTGCGGTTCATCAGCATGTCGATGTGGTTGACGGCGTCGTGCATCTCTTTCGAGATCGGCGAGAGGCTCGTGGTCGCCTTCGCAGTCGAGAGCGCGAAAATCCGGGTCTCGGCCTCGTCGAGCAGCGAGTCCGCCGCCTCGCCGGGCTCGTAGCCGAGGGCGACGATCTCGGTCGCCGTCGCGATCAGGCTCCGCTTGATCGCGCGGTCCCGGACGATCTTCGCGTAGTGCACGATGTTCGCGGGCGTCGCGACGTAGTCCGCGATCTCCGCGAGCAAGACGGGCCCGCCGATGGCGTCGAGCAGGCTCTCGCTCTTGAGATACGCGGCGAGGGTCGTCAGGTCGACCGGCTGATGGTCGTCCTTGAGCCGCACCATCGAGCGGAACAGGATCTGATGCGAGGGGTGGTAGAAATCCTCTTCGCGGATCTCGGTGACCACGGAATGGATCGCTTCGTTGTCGAGCAGGATGGCGGACAGGACGGCCTTTTCGGCCTCGATGTCGTGGGGCGGAACCCGACCCGACACGATTTCGAACTCCCTCACACCCCACCCCCTCGATGGGCGCGCCCCGGAACGGGCGCGTGCGCCGGCAGCAGCACTTCGCATTCTACACGGCCGCCGCACCCGCGCGGCCTGCCATTCGCGCGGCCCCGCCGCCGACCCGACGTCGACCGCTCCGGCGCGCGAACCGGGCGGCCCAGACGAGAACGCCCACACCCGCCCGTCCGGGGACGGGAGGCGTGGGCGTCGATTCTCGCTCGCGGCCCGCAGCGCAGGACGCGGGCCCGATCGTGCGCCGAGGCGGACGCTCAGCTCGCCGCGATGACCGTGACCTTGAGACTCGCGACGACGTCGTTGCGCAGGCGCACGCTGACCGTGTGCTCGCCGAGGGTCTTGATCGGCTCCGCGAGCACGATCTTGCGCCGGTCGACCTCGAGGCCCTGCTGCGCGAGCAGGTCGGCGAGATTCTGCGCCGTGACCGAGCCGAAGAGCTTGCCCTCTTCGCCGGCCTGGGCCGCGATCTCGAGAGCGATGCCCTCGAGGCGCGTCTTCACGGCGTCGAGATCCTTCAGCTCCTTCGCGCGCCGCTCGGCGATAACCCGCCGCTTGTGCTCGACCTCATGCACACGCGCGGCCGTGGCCGGAAGCGCCTTGCCCTGCGGAACGAGGAAGTTGCGCGCATAACCCGGCTTCACCGCGACCACGTCCCCCGCATCACCGAGGTTGTGGACATCCTCACTCAGGATCACTTGAACCAGTGCCATCTTCCTTCTCCTACCCCGCTCACACCGGACAGCGCCCGCCGCCGATCCACCGTCGCTGCACATCCCACAGCGCCCGCTGGCCGCCGGACCGCACTCCCTACCGAAGACAGGGAACCGGCCTTGGGCCGGTTCCCGATCAAAAGCCGATTAAACGTGACTCGGCGCGTAAGGCAGCATTGCCAGATGCCGCGCGCGCTTGATCTCGAGGGAGAGCGGACGCTGATGCTTCGCGCAGGTCCCCGAAATGCGGCGCGGCGTGAGCTTGCCGGTCTCGGTGATGAACAGGCGCAGCGTCTTCACGTCCTTGTAAGAGATCCCGACGTTCTTGTCCGCGCAGAACCGACAGACCTTGCGGCGCTGGAACATGCCCTTGCGCTTGGCCTGCTTGCGGGCCTTCTTCCGCGCCGCGGCGCGGAGCTTGCCCTTGACCGTCAGCGGTGCGCGCGGGACACGATCGCCCCGGTCTCCGCGATCGCCTCGATCCCCGCGGTCGGGCCGATCGCCGCGATCGGGTCGATCTCCGCGATCTTCGCGCGGCGGACGCGGACCGCGATCGAAGCCACCGCCCCCACCGCCGCCGCCGCCGCCGCCGCCAGCCGG
>CAZFKD010000181.1:0-2020 GCA_964519695.1 uncultured Spirochaetaceae bacterium | reverse complement strand
TCCCGGTCGGCCTTCGGGCCGAGGGGCGGACGCGGACCAGTGCCCGCCGGGCCGGAGGGTCCGGCTGCGGGACCGCTCGCCGGCTGTCGCTTCACGTCGGCCTTCGGGCCCGAGGGAATCGTCGTCGAGTCGTTCGTCGAGTCGCTCATGCTCCCTCCTCCTCGTCATCGTCGTCCGGGGGACCGAATCGGGCGCGATCGTCGCGGACGAATTCGTCTCGGTCGTCGCCTGCGCCGCCCAACTCCTCGTCGTCGCCGACCAGGCCACGACCGGATTCCTCGGCCTCGCGCCGGGCCTCGGCTTCTTCGGCCTCGCGGGCCGCGCGCTCGGCCGCGCGCTTCGCCTGCTCGACCTCGGCCTGGGCCGCCGACGCCTTGCGCTCTTCGACGTTCGTCACGTCGGTCGCGGCCTGGATCGTGAGGAAGCGCAGGATCGACTCGTCGAGGCGCAACGAGCGCTCGAGGTCCGGCACGACCTTGCCCTTGTCGAGGAACATCAGTGTGTAGTAGTGGCCTTTGTGGAACTTCTTGATCTCGAAGGCGAGCTTGCGCTTGCCGTGGTCCTCGCACATGAGGCGCGTCGCGCCTGCGGCGGCCAGGATCCCGTCGAGGCGGGCCAGGATGGCCTTCGCGCCGTCGTCGGAGATCTCCGGCTGGACGATGAACGTCGTTTCATATTCCCGAAGAGACATATTCCTCCCGGTCGGATGCGAATCGCATCCGGGTGCCCTGCAGAAAGCCCCTCGGCGGGGATCCGATGCGGGGTTCGAGGGCACCGAGGCTGGTTGTGGAGGCCCGAAGGCCGGTTTTGGAAGCGCCCATGGGTACCACACGGCCGCCCTCCCGGGCAAGAGCGGACGCGGCTCGAATCGGCGCGCGCCGGCGCCATCCGGGTCAGACGACCCGTCCTGCCAGCTCGAGCAGCGCCGCATGGACCCGCAGATCGTCGGTCAGCTCGGGATGGAAGGTGCAGACCAGGCGCCGCCCCTGGCGCGCGAGGACCGGTTCGCCGTCGACCCGCACGAGGATCTCGACCCCGGGCCCGGGATCGACCAGCCGGGGCGCCCGGATGAAGACGCATTCCAGGCCCAGCCAGGCCGCGCCACACGATGCGTCCGCCTGCGCGACGAAGGAATCCACCTGGGTGCCGTAGGCGTTGCGGAGCGCCGTGACGTCGACGAGGCCGAGGGTCGGGACGGGATGATTGCGCGCTTCCCGGGCGAGCAGGATCGCCCCGGCGCAGGTCCCGAGCAGCGCCCCGCCGGCCCCGGCGAAGGCGCGGATCGGCTCGAACAGCCCGTGTCGTTCGAGCCCCTTCGAGATCGTCGTGCTCTCGCCGCCTGGCAGCACGAGGGCGCAGAGACCCTCGAGATCCGCCGGCCCGCGCACCCGCCGCCCTCGAGCCCCGCAGCGCTCGATCGCCGCGAGATGCTTCTCGACGTCGCCCTGAATCGCAAGCACACCGACGCTCCGCCCGGCGCCGCTCGGGCGGCGCGCGGTCGCGGCGCTGGCGCGGGTCGGCCGGACCCGTCTGGCCCGGCCGACCGCCCTGTTCGCGTCTTTGGTCACCCCGGATCGCGCCCGACTACCAGCCGCGATTCGCGAGCTTCTCGCCCTCGGCGAGGGTGCTCATCTCGAGCCCCTCCATCGCCGAGCCGAGCCCGCGGCAGGCGTTCAGCACCTCTTCGGGATCGTCCCAATGGGTGCACGCGTGCACGATCGCACGCGCGCGCGCCGCCGGATCCGCGCTCTTGAAGATGCCCGAGCCGACGAACACAGCCTCGGCCCCGAGCGATCGACACAGCGCTGCGTCGGGCGGCGTCGCGACGCCGCCGGCGGCGAAATTCGGCACCGGCAGCTTGCCGTGCTCGTGGACGTATCGGACGAGGTCGTAGGGCGCGCCCATGTCGCGCGCCGTCGACATCAGCTCCTCCGCCGGAAGCGCCTGGATCGCGCGCATCTCGCCGATCACGCTGCGCAGATGGCGCACCGCCTCGACGATGTTGCCACTGCCCGCCTCG
>CAZFKD010000180.1:0-7927 GCA_964519695.1 uncultured Spirochaetaceae bacterium | reverse complement strand
CTCGCTGATCATCTCGCCGGCGTGCGCGGCGACGATCGTCGCGCCGAGGATCTCGTCCGTGCCCTTGCGGACGTGG
Organism: uncultured Spirochaetaceae bacterium; assembly: GCA_964519695.1. Lineage (GTDB taxonomy): Bacteria > Myxococcota_A > UBA9160 > UBA9160 > UBA4427 > UBA4427. Next base: position 7,851 of record CAZFKD010000180.1, on the reverse strand, counting down.
ATCTTGACGAGCCCTTCTTCCTCGCCGTCGGTGACGGCCCGATTCGCGCGGGCGATCGGGACCTGATGGGTGTCGATCGCTATGCCGCGCTCCTTCGCGTCGCGCTCGTAGAGGCCCACGTGGGCGATCTCGGGATCGGTGTAGGTACACCAGGGCATGACCAGCGCGGAGAGCTTCTTGCGGCCCATGAAGAGGGCGTTCTGGACCACGATCTTGGCGGCGGCATCGGCGGCGTGGGTGAACTTCCAGTCCATGCAGACGTCGCCGGCGGCGTAGATTCGCGGATTCGTCGTCCTCAGACGATCGTCGACCTGGACCCCGCGTCGCGCATCGAACACGACGCCCACCTTCTCGAGCCCCATTCCATCGACGTTGGGCGCGCGCCCGGCGCCGACCAGGATCTCGTCGACGACGAGCTCCGTCCGGCGCCCGCCGACGACCACGACGAGCACCTTCTCCGCCCCTCGCCGTTCGACCTTCTCGATCTGCGCCCCGAGCACGAGCTCGACGCCCTCGCGCACGAGCGCCGCCTGGACGATCTGCGCGGCATCGGGATCCTCGCGGGTCAGGATCTGCGGTGCGATCTCGACGAGACTGACCTTCGAACCGAGCCGCTGGAAGCTCTGCGCCAGCTCGCAGCCGATCGGACCGGCGCCGATCACGGCGAGCCGCGCCGGGCGCTGCGTCAGCTCGAAGACGGTCTCGTTCGTGAGATGGCCGGTCTGCGCGAGGCCCTCGACCGGCGGCGCCGTGGCGCGGGCGCCCGTGGCGATGACTGCCTTCTTGAACCGCAGGCGGGTCTCGCCGACGGCGACCGTATCCGAGCCCTCGAACGTCGCCTGGCCGAAATAGACGTCGATGCCGAATTCCTTCGAATAACGCTCGGCGGAGTCTTCGTGGCTGATGCGGGCCCGGATGCGGCGCATCCGCTCCATCGCCGCGGCGAAGTCCGGCAGCCGCTCTTCAGGGACGCCCAGCCCGAGCTCGCTCGCCGCCCGCGCCTCGTGGACGCGCCGGGCCGCGCGGATGACCGCCTTCGACGGGACGCAGCCGACGTTGAGGCAATCGCCGCCCATCAGATGCCGCTCGACGAGGGCGACCCGGGCGCCGAGGCTCGAGGCGACGAGCGCCGTGATGAGCCCCGCCGTCCCCGCGCCGATCACGACGAGGTTGTAGCGGCCGGAGGGCGTCGGGTTCACCCAATCGGGCGGATGGACGTTCGCGACGAGCGCCCTGTTGTGTTCGTCGAGGGGCAGGACCTGGATCGGATGCGTCATCGCCGCGAATCTCCTTCAGCCGAGAAGGATACGCCCCGTGGCAGATTCCGGTTACTCGCGAAGGAGTCACGCGAACGACCAGGGAGCGCATGAGCGTCCGCGCGACGTCGAACAGCGACCGTAACCCGAAACGCGTCGTGCCCGTATCCAAGCAAAGCCCCCTCCTCGATCGCCAAGCCCCGGGAGATTCCGACATGCCGTCTCGTCGCTCGCTTCTGCCGAATGCTGCTTTCCTCCTGATCCTGCTGAGCATCGCCTGCTCGGCCGCCGCCGGCGAGACCGAGGCCTTCTCGAAGGATCGCTTCGAGACGCTGCAGCAGAAGGGGGCGCTCGTGCTCGTCGACGTCGCTGCCGACTGGTGTCCGACCTGCGCCCGGCAGGCATCGATCATCCGGGAGTACAAGGCGCAGCGGCCCGCGGTCGAACTCGAAGTCCTGCGCGTCGATTTCGACGACCAGAAGAAATGGGTCAAGCATTTCAAGGCCCCGCGCCAATCGACGCTGATCCTGTTTCGCGGAAACGAACAGGTCTGGTTCGCGGTCGCCGAGACGGATCCGGCCGTGATCGCGGCGGCGATCGATGGCGCGGCCGGCGAACCGTCCAGCGAGCGGTAGACCGGAGTTGACGCTCGATCTCGCCTCGGTTCCGCTCGCCGCTGCCGCGGGCGCGCTCGGCATCTTCTCGCCGTGTGTCTGGCCCCTGATCCCGGTCGTCATGTCGTCGGCGGCGACCGCGGGCCGTTCGGGGCCCTGGCTGCTGACGGCGGGCCTCGCCCTGTCCTTCGCGTTCGCGGGGACCCTGCTCTCGTTCCTGCTCGTGAGCGCAGGCCTCGATCCGGAGCTCTTCCGCTACTTCTCCGGCGGGTTGCTCGGCCTGATCGGCCTCGTGCTTCTCTGGCCTTCGCTCGGGGATCGCGTCAACGGCGCGCTCTCGGCGGTCGTAGCGCGGGTCGGACGGGCTTCCGCATCGAGCCCGAGCTCGAGCCGGTCGGCCTGGGGCCAGCTCGGCGTCGGCGGCCTGCTCGGTCTGGTCTGGCTCCCCTGCGTCGGTCCGACCCTGGGCGCCGCGATCGGCCTCGCGTCGATGGGACGGAGTCTCCCGCTCGCCTTCGTCACGATGCTCGCCTACGGCCTCGGAACGGGAGCCGTGCTGCTCGCTGCGGGGCTGAGCTCGCGCCAGGTCCTCGCGCGCTGGCGCCCGGCGGTACTCGCCCATGCGAACTCCGGACGACGCCTGCTCGGCGGCCTCCTGCTCCTGCTCGGCATCCTGGTCGTGACGGGCCTCGACAAACGTCTGGAAGCTCTCGGTGTCGCCTTCGTCCCCGAATGGGCCCTATCGTTCTGAGATCGAGCCCGGGCCGATTCGAATTCCGCCTCGCAGCCGCGAGGGCGCTCGGCTAGTTTCGCCCAATGACATTCGTACGGGTCACTCCGGACGCCGCTCTTCCGCCCGCGATGATCGAGGCCTATCAACGCGCCTGGGACCGGATGGCGCGCCCGGGCAGCTGGTGGACGGGTGAGGAGCGCGTCGCGATCGCGCGGGCGTGTCGAGAAGCGCTCGAGTGCAGGCTCTGCCGCGAGCGAAAAGCGGCGCTCTCGCGGGCTTCGTTCTCGGGCGCCCACGCCGGCGAGGAACGATCGGTCCTCCCCGCGGCCGTCGTCGACCTGATCCACCGGATCACGACCGATCCGGCCCGCCTATCGAAGGCCTACTACGACGCGACCCGGGCGGCAGGCGTCTCGGACGAGCAGTATGTCGAAGCCGTCGGCGTGGCCGTTGCTCTGATCTCGATCGATCGGTTCTACGAGGCGCTCGGCGGCGCCGTTCCGCCGCTCCCCGACCCGATCGCCGGGGAGCCGGATCGGCGGCGGCCTGCGGCCGTCGTTCGGGGCGATGCCTGGGTTCCCTGGATCGACCCTGCGCGGCTCGAGCCCGAGAATGCCGACCTCTTCGACGGCCTTCCGCAGGCGCCCAACGTCCTCCGCGCCCTGAGTCTCGTTCCCGCCGAGGTGCGCGGCTGGAAGAGCCTGAGCGACGTCCAGTACGTCCCGACGAAGCAGATGATGTCCTTCACGGCGAACGGTCCGCTCGATCGCAGCCAGATCGAGCTGATCGCCGCGCGCGTCTCGGCCGCCAACGAATGTTTCTATTGAACCAGCGCCCATGCGGCGCTGCTCCGTGTGAGCGGCCAGATTCAGGGCGAATCGATCGATCTCGGCGTCGTCGTGGACCCGAGCCGCGACGACGGCAAGGTCGCGCATGCGGAGATCCTGGTTCGGCTCGTCGAGGCCGCGATCGCGCGCGAGCCGGTGGCGCTCGCAGCGGCGCAAGAGCAGATCCGCGCGCAGATGGGCGAATCGGCCCTGATCCGGGCCTGCGCAGTCATCGGCAACTTCGAGCGCATGAACCGGATCGCCGATGCCACCGGGATCGCTCTCGACACGCCGTCCCGGATCCTCTCGGAGGACCTCCGGCAGACGCTCGATCTCGATCGGTTCGCATCGGCGCAGAATACCGGCCGCGCCTCCCTGGCGGTCCGCTTGCTGGGTCCGGTCGTTCGGCGACTGGCGCGTTTCATCTTCCCGGGGCTCGCTCGCCGGTTGTCGATGCGCACGTGAGCTCGCTGGAGCCGTCGTCCACTCGGCGGGTCCGCCGTCGACTCTCAACCCAGACCCGAAGGAGTTCTTCATGCGCGCTCTTCGCCCGGTCGTCGTGACTTTCGTGTTCATCTCGCAGGTTTTCGCTGCGACCCATCCGCAGATGGCGCGGTCGATCGAACCATCGCCCGGGGAAACGGGCGGGACGCCGACCGCCCCGCCCGGCGCGGTCGCCCCGCCTTCGAGCGGAACGACTCTGGCCGATCTCTTCGAGCAAGTCCGGAAGATCGATCCGGACGCCCGGATCCAGGGACCTGCTGCGCAGTTTCTCGTCGGCGAGCGGGAGCTGATCCTCGTCGGCGACGAAGCCGCCGGCCGCATGCGCGTCATGACGCCCATCGCTCCGGTCTCGGATGTCGGGGAATCCGTCCTCCGCCGCATGCTGCAGGCCAACTTCGACGCGGTGCTCGACGTCCGTTATGCGATCGCGGACGGAGTCGTCTGGAGCGCATTCATCCACCCGCTGCCGCCCCTGGAACGAGACGAGTTCGCGAGCGCGGTCGAGCAGGTCTGGGCCGCGGCCGAGACCTTCGGCACGACCTATACGTCGGGCGCCCTTCTGTACCGGGGCGGCGACAGCGAAGAAGAGCATCGCAAGCTGATCGAAAGCGCCGAGGACCGGGGCGAACCGCCGATCTGAGGTCGGGCGGAGCGCTGCGGCACGTTCGGCTGCGCCTCCCTCCCGCTGGAGCGACGCGAGCCATCGCCTCAGCGGCTCGAACGGGGCGCGAAGCGGAAGTCCGCATAGCTCGCGCGGGCGCGGCCGCAGTTGCCGTCGCTATCGGTCATCAGCGCGAGAAAGAGCGGGGCGGGCGGCGGGTGTCCGAAGGAGCGCTCGTAGTCCGCGAGCAGGTCGACCTCGACGTCGAGCCAATCCCCGGGCGGGCCGCTCGCGGCGGCGATCACCTGCGCGGAGGCAGTAAAGGGATTCGGCCAGCGCGCGCCGGCCGGTTCGCGGCTCGCCCAGACGTAGGTCAGCGAGGTACCGGGTAGCTGCTCGCCGTAGATGGACGAGCCGAGCTGGTGCGCCGCACGCTCGAAGAGGCTCGCGCGCTCGGGCTCGAACGCGAAGGTCAGGTAGACGCGCGCCGCGAAGTCGTCGCCGCTCTTGCTGCGCTCGTCGCGGGGCGCGAGCCCTTCCTCGACGCGCCAGCGCCAGCGCAGCAGCGGCGTCTTCGCGAGGTCGATATCGCCCAGCGGGTGGAGCAGACCCGACGCGCTGCACTCGCTCTCGGCGTGGACCAGCATGGCTCCGCCCTCGCTCGCCGTCGTGTAGCGGGTATGTCGCTCGATCTTCGGAAACGCGAGCGGCTGCCATTCGCTCGCCGGAATCGGAAGCTCCTGCGCGGCGACCGTCGCGGCCACCGAAAGCAGCAGGCTGAGTCCCGTGTGCCGTGCAAGCGACATCGTGCGATTGTAGCTTCGGTCGATGTCGTCGACGCGAGACGCCCCGCCATTGAACGAGGCTCCGCCCACTCGGACCGAGCGATTCACGGCCGTACCGCCTCGAAAACCGTCGTATCCGGATGAAACGCGGCCCAGGCGAACCAATAGCCCTCGATGATTTCGACGTCCTCGGGCGCCGCGACCTCGAATACGGCACGGCGGGCATCGTACGACACGACGATGCGACGGCCCGCGAAATCTTCTGCAACCGACCCGCCCGCATTCTCGACCTCGGGCGCCGGATAGGCGCGCGCGCCGTGATTCGCAATCCGGATGCCGAGCGTGAGCGTCTTCGGGTGGTAGCGGCGATCGTGTGGCGCCGGAAAATGGAGCTCTCTCGACGTCGCGTAGCCGGCATAGGGCGATCGATCGTAGTTGCGGGCGTGGCCGGTCGAGCGGGAGAGGATCGTCGACTCCGGATGCGCGCGTCGCCAGCTCCCCCAGTCGTCCATGCTCGAACGAAGCAGTGTCAACCGCTTGCCGCGAAGCGGCCCCGTGACCGCTTCGGCCTTGATCTGGGACCAGAGGCTTTCCGACTCCCGATCGAACATCAGGACGTCGGAGCGAAAGAGAAGACCCGAGACGCCGAAGCGGCGCACCTTCCCGCCGACGCGGCGATCGAAGACCATGCCCGTGCGACAGAGCGGGCAATAGGAGACGAGGATCGGCTGCCCGCCGAGCGTATCGTTGACGAGCTCGTGCCAGTCGAGGATCGCGACGGGATAGGCGCGGGACTCGCCGCCGACAGTGATTCCGAGGACTCGCTCGCCGTCGCTCCATTTCGCATCGGCAGCCGACTCGAACCTCGGCGCATCGAGCCCCGGGATGCCGTCTCGCGGCGGGCCGCCCGCAAGGATCTCCTTCGCAGGGATCGAAGCGGACGACAGGTCGAAGCCGTTCAGGGTCCGAGCGCCGGAGATCGCGGCACCCGCCAGGATCGGAATCAGGACGGAGATCAGAACGCGGAAAGGGAAGACGCCTGGAACCGTCGTCGGCTCGAGCCATGGGCCGTGTTTCGAACGCAACGATGTCGGACCATCGAATGAGCGTGTCCGGATCATGGTGTCGCGCTCCCGTCGTCGTACAGGGGATACGACGGCGGAAGCGATCGGTTACCGACGCCCGTGCGGCCGGAGCCTCACCAGAAGTTGGGATGGATCTGCCTGGCGGGGATTCGACCTTCGATCTCGGCGTGGAGGGCGGGCAGCAGCGACCAGTGGACGCCGGGGCGGTAGTGGTGCGCGGTATGCAGGCCGAGATTGCAGGTCATGTAGTTGTAGATCGGATTCGTGTTGTTGAAGCTCGCGTCGAAATGATTCGTCGGGTAGAAGCCGGCGTGATGCTCGTAGGTCGCCCAGGCGGTGTGGACGAGGGTCAGGAAGCCGGGCAGCAGGATCACGAGGAAGGCGTTCACGGGATTCCACCAGAACGCCAGGCCGATGATCGACCAGAGCGGAACCTTCATCCAGAGAAAGGGCCGCAGATAGCGGCGATGGCGCAGGCCGAGGCGCACGATGTCGATCTGGTGGTTCAGCACGAGGTCGATCGTGTACTCGATGCGGCCCATCGGGCTACCGTCGCGGCGGGTCCACTTCGATTCGTCGGGGCGCGCATGCGGGCGCTGGTTCAGGTAGTTGACGTGGTGGCCCACGTTGTGATGGAGCACCCAGGCGTAGGGCCCGATGCCGGTCTGCAGCGCGAGCAGCAGATCGTAGATCCGGTTGAGCACCGGCGATCGGAACGTGTTCAGGTGCTGATGATGATGATTGATCGGCGCGACGAATAGGCTGACGAGCATGAGCGGCAGCACGCAGAGCGCGGCGACCCAGGTCGGCGCGAGGAAGAAGATCAGCGCGTGGACCGCGAACATCGCGCAGACGTAGGCGACGGGGCGGCGATCGGCGCGGTATTTGAGGAAGCGGCCGCTCGTCTCGCGCGGATCGACCGGCAGGACCGTCGGCGCGCCCTCACGGACGGCGTGCGACGTGGCCGATCCGGCGGAGCGGGCATCGCGGATCTCGGGGGAAGACGACGGGGACGGGCTCGAGGGCGATGCCTCGGTCGGCTCGAAATCGATCGCTGCGCTCATGGGGAAAATCGACTCTCCGATTGGGCATCCGAGCGGGGGTGCTGTCGGAGGCTTCGATCCAGGTTGCGACCAGACGCGGCGCGAGATGTAGCGGAAAGCGCTGCTCGGGCAAAGCGCGCGGCGGGGCAGCTGCGTAAAAGCGATGTAAAAACTCGCGGCGACGCTTCAGCGGCGCGCAGCGACCTTCTTCATGTCGACCACCTGACCGGATTCGTCGCCGAGCAGGACGTCGTTGTAATGGCGACCGCCTGCGTGATGCGCGCCCCCGACGCGCGCGAAGCCGAGCAGGATGCAGCTCCGGAAGGGCCCCTTCGTCCCGGTCGGCGGCGGCGCGACGTGAAGGCCATCGCCGTAGTGGATCGTGACGTCGCCGGCGCGGGCG
>CAZFKD010000179.1:0-7934 GCA_964519695.1 uncultured Spirochaetaceae bacterium | reverse complement strand
GATGGGGCAGGTCCATCGCTTCCTCGGCCTCGAGGTCGGCTCGATCGTCCATGGCCTGACCGACGCCCAGCGCCAGGCCGCCTATCGCGCCGACATCACCTACTGCACGAACAACGAGCTCGGCTTCGACTACCTGCGCGACAACATGAAGTTCTCGCTCTCCGCCTGCGTCCAGCGCGAGCTGCACTACGCGATCGTCGACGAGGTCGACTCGATCCTGATCGACGAGGCCCGCACGCCCCTCATCATCGCTGGCCCCTCCGAACAGAACACGCAGATCTACACGATCGCGAATCGCCTGATCCCGTCGCTCGTGCCCGGCACCGCCGCCGAGCACTCGAAGGGCATCGAGGAGACGGGCGACTACTGGGTCGACGAAAAGGCACACTCGGCGACCTTCACGGACCAGGGCGTCCACAAGTGCGAGAAGATGCTGCGCGTCGACAACCTCTTCGATCCCGGCATGCTGCCGGTGCTGCACGCGCTGCAGCAGGCCCTCGCGGCCCACGCGCTGAAGCGGATCGACGTCGACTACGTCGTGCGCGCCGGCGACGACGGCAGCAAGGAGGTCGTGATCGTCGATGAGCATACCGGCCGCCTCATGCCCGGCCGGCGCTGGTCGGACGGCCTCCATCAGGCCGTCGAGGCGAAGGAGGGGATCACCGTCCGCAGCGAGAACCAGACCCTCGCCTCGATCACCTTCCAGAACTACTTCCGCATGTACGAGAAGCTCGCTGGCATGACCGGCACCGCGGACACCGAGGCCGAGGAGTTCGCCAAGATCTACAACCTCGACGTGTCGCTCATGCCGACGAACCGGCCGATGATCCGCCACGACCATGCGGACGTCGTCTTCAAGACGAAGAAGGAGAAGTTCGACGCCGTCGTCGAGGAGCTGAAGGCGCGCCACGAGACGGGCCAGCCCGTGCTCGTCGGCACGATCTCGATCGAGACCTCCGAGATGCTCTCCTCCAAGCTCGCGAAGGTCGGTCTCAAGCACACGGTGCTGAACGCCAAGAAGCACGAGCAGGAGAGCGAGATCGTCGCGCAGGCCGGCCGCAAGGGCGCGATCACGATCTCGACCAACATGGCGGGCCGCGGAACCGACATCGTGCTCGGCGGCAACCCAGAGCAGATGGCGCTTCAGAAGTGCGGCCACGACAAGAGCCATCCCGAGTTCGAAGCGCTGCTCGCGAAGTTCGACGCCCAGTGCGCAGCGGAGCGCCAGCAGGTCCTCGCCGCCGGCGGTCTCCACATCCTCGGCACCGAGCGCCACGAGAGCCGCCGGATCGACAACCAGCTGCGCGGCCGCTCCGGGCGCCAGGGCGATCCCGGCTCCTCGCAGTTCTTCCTCTCGCTCGAGGACGACCTGCTGCGCATCTTCGAGGCCGATCGGGTCAAGCTCTGGTGGGATCGGGTCGGCGTCCAGGAGGGCGAGGCGATCGAGAATCGCATGCTCTCGCGCGTCATCGAAGGCGCCCAGAAGAAGGTCGAGAGCCGCAACTTCGACATCCGCAAGCATCTGCTCGACTACGACAACGTGATGAACAAGCAGCGCCAGGCCTTCTACGCCCGGCGGCTCGCCGCGATGTCGGCCGATGGCGAGGCGCTGCGCTCCGAGATCGAGGCCTGCGTCGAAGGCTCGGTCGTCGGAATCCTCGATCGATTCTGGCCTGCGCGCGGGGAGCCCGCCGAAGAGCAGTCGATCGAGATGAGACATGCCCTCGAGGCCCAGTTCGGCATCGCGTTCTCGGTCGGCGAGCCGCCGTTCGTGACCCCGGACGGCGAGCCGCATCGCGATCGCGACGCGCTCGGTCATGCGATCCTCGAGCGCCTGGGCCAGCTCCTCGAGGCCAAGCGCGAGGAGGGGCGGGTCCTCAAGCAGGAGACCTACGCTGCCTTCGCGAACTACCCGAGCTTCGACGACATCGCGCGGGATCTCCAACTGCAGATCCTCGACGCCCAGTGGAAGGGCCATCTGCGCACGATGGACGCGCTGCGCGAGTCGATCAATCTGCGCGGCTATGCCCAGCGCGATCCCAAGATCGAGTACCAGCGCGAGGGCTTCGGTCTGTTCGGCGAGATGGAACAGCGCATCGACGACACCTTCGCGGGCTTCGTCTTCCGCTTCGGATATCCGCGGCCTGCGGTGGCGCCGCCGCCGTCGTCCGCTCGGCCGGAGAGGGCGGCGGCTGCCGATTCGCGCGCGGCACGTCCCGCGAACGAGCGAGCGCCGGCAGCAGCCGGTGCGGCGCCGGAGACGAATGGCGGTTCTTCGGCGGCGCCGGGGTCAGCGGCGTTCCGATCGGGGGCGGCAGGAGCGCTCGCGAGCCCGGCGCCGGCGGCGGCGAAGGTCGGCCGCAACGATCCGTGTCCGTGCGGTAGCGGCAAGAAACACAAGAAGTGCTGCGGCGCCTGAGGCGCTGGAGCGGGGGGACGCGGGCGGCGTGGCGAACGTGAAGGTCGAGCGCGTGGTCCGGCCGGTGGCGGGCTTTCGCGCGGCTGGAATCCACGCCGGCATCAAGGCGCAAGCGAAGGATCTGGCGCTGATCGTGAGCGACGCGCCGGCGAGCGTGGCCGCGGTGTTCACGCGCTCCACCGTCGTCGGTGCGCCGGTCGAGGTCTCGCGGGCGCGGGTGCGGCGCGGGGTTGCGCGGGGCGTCGTCGTCAACAGCGGCTGCTCGAACGTCGCGATGGGCGCGCGCGGGATCCGCGACGCGAAGACGATGGCCCGCTATGCGGCCGCGGCGATCGGCTGCGAGGAGGCCGACGTGCTGATCGCGTCGACCGGCGTGATCGGCGAGCCGCTCCCGCTCGAGGTGCTGCAGCGCGGGATTCCGCAGGCCGTGCAGGCGCTCGCGGAGGACGGGTTCGCGAACGCTTCCGAGGCGATCCGGACGACCGATACCTACGCGAAGGTCGCCTCGGCCGTCTTCCGACTCGGACGCGAGACGGTGACGATCCAGGGCATCGCGAAGGGCGCGGGCATGATCGAGCCGAACATGGCGACGATGCTCTCTTTCATCGTGACGGACGCGAAGATCCCGCCGACGCTGCTGCGCGGGGCGCTGCGCCGCGTGGCGGACGCGACGTTCAATCGCCTCTCGGTCGACGGAGAGACCTCGACCTCCGACTCGGTGATGCTGTTCGCGAGCGGGCGGGCGTCGCGCGCTTCGCTGCGCGCCGGGTCGAAGGAGGCGAAGCAGTTCGAGGCGGCGCTCCAGGCGGTGTGCGAGGACCTCGTCCGCCAGCTCGCCCGGGACGGGGAGGGCGCGACGAAGCTCCTGCTCGTCGACGTACGCGGAGCGCGCTCGGCCCGGGAGGCCGACCGGGCGGCGCGCCGGATCGGCAATTCGATGCTGGTCAAGACGGCGGTCTTCGGCGGCGACCCGAACTGGGGCCGGATCCTGCAGACGATCGGGGCGGCCCGGATCGCCTGGCATCCCGATCGGACGCAGATCCGGGTCGGCGGCGTGCCGGTCTTCGTGCGCGGCCGCTCGGCCGGGCCGGCGGCCCGCAAGCGTGCCGAAACCGCGCTCCGGGCGGAGGAGGTCGAGATCCGCGTCGACCTCGGGAAGGGGCCCGGCGAGGCCCGGCTCTTCACGTGCGACCTGACCTACGAGTACATCCGCGTCAACGCCGACTACACGACCTGATCCCGAACCGCCGCCCCTCCGACGCAGCCGGGCCTCGAGTCGGCCGGCGCCGACTCCGAAAGAGGCTGCGCGGGCGGCGGACGACCGGCCCAGGGCCGCATGGTGGGGCCTGGGATCGTCTGCTAAACACCCGCCAAATCACACGTTCCGAGTCACCCCGGCGGTGCCTGGAGCGAATCGAGTACGCGCCTCGTCCGGCGCCGGGATCGTCCCGGAGCCGGCCGATTCGGTTGCGACCCGCGATCTCCCGTCAGACGACTCCTCCGGAGGAAATCCGGAAGCCCGGAGCCGATGGGGATCACGACCGGGTCGGGGACGTGCGCTCGGTCGCATCGGGTCGGGGAGAGGACGGCTCGGGGCGGAGGCACAACCGCAAAGGAGAGATCCATGTCCGATACGCCGGCCCCCGTCGAGGCCGAAATCCCGTCCGCCTACCGTGCCCAGCCCGCTGCTCCCGCCGCCCGGACCCCGGGTGAGATGGGACTCGTCATGAAGGAACAGGATCTCTCGATCCGCTCCCTGTTCGAAGCAGGCGTCCACTACGGCCATCAGCCCGGTCGCTGGAACCCGCTGATGCGCTCGTACATCTTCGGCGAGCGCAACGGGACCCACATCCTCGATCTCGATCAGACGCTCCCGCTCCTGGAAGAAGCGCTCGAGTTCCTGCGCGATACGGCCGCAGCCGGCGGCAGCGTGCTCTTCGTCGGGACGAAGCGGCAGGCCGCCGCCCCGATCATGACCGAGGCGCTGCGCGCCAAGCAGTACTACGTCAACAACCGCTGGCTCGGCGGCATGCTGACGAACTGGAAGACGGTCAAGAAGTCGATCGATCGCTACAACGCGAACCTCGAGATCCTCGGCTCCGAGGACAAGAAGGCAGAGCTCTCGAAGAAGGAGCTCGCCGCGGTTTCGCGCGAGACGGAGAAGTATTCGAAGTCGCTCGAGGGGATCCGGAAGATGGAGCGGCTGCCGTCGGCGCTCTTCGTCATCGACGTCGGCAAGGAGGCGATCGCGGTCCAGGAAGCGAAGCGGCTCTGCATCCCGATCGTCGGTGTCGTCGACTCGAACTGCAGCCCGCGAGACATCGACTTCATGATCCCCGGCAACGACGACGCGATCCGCGCGATCGATCTGTTCTGCACGGCCGTCGCGAACGCCTGTCTCTCGGGCTACGAGCAGCACCAGGCCCAGCTCGTCGCGCAGCGTCGCGAAACGCCGCAGGCCGAGAAGGTCGATCTGTCGGCGAAGACGGGTCGGCGGGTCGTCGAGATCAAGCAGGCGCCGCGCCGCGGCCGCGGCCAGGGCTCGGGGAGCGCAGGCGGGGGTCGCAGCTATTCGGCCGGCGGCAATGCCGGCGGCTCGGGCGGGGCGGCTTCGGGCGGGCATGCCGGCGATGCGCAAGCGCCGGCGAATCCGGGACCGGCGGGTGACGGCAGCCCGTCCTGAAGTCCGGATTTCGATTGGAGCGCGCGAGCGCGCAGGGGATCGGGCGACCGATCCGGGAGAATGGGACAGTGGCAGAGGTTTCTGCAGGGGACGTGAAGGCGCTGCGTGATTCCACAGGCGCGGGAATGATGGATTGCAAGCGGGCGCTCGCGGATGCCGGCGGCGATGTCGAGCGCGCGCGCGAGCTCTTGCGTGAGCGCGGGCTGTCGAAGGCCGGCAAGCGGGCCGGTCGCGAGACGAGCGAGGGCGCGGTCGTGTTCGCTGCGAAAGGCGGACGCGGCGCGTTGATCGAGCTCGGCTGCGAGACGGATTTCGTCGCCAAGACGCCCGAATTCCAGGGCCTCGCGAGCTCGATCGCGAACGCGCTGCTCGCGGCGAAGGGCGTGACGGGCGCCGAGGGTGCGCTCGCGCTCCCGCTGAATGGCGCGACCGTCGACGACGCCATCAAGGCGGCCGGAGCGAAGATGGGTGAGAACATCCAGTTGAAGCGCGTGGCCGCGGTCGACGTGCAGGGCGTGACGGGCGGCTATGCCCACGGCGGCGGCAAGCTCGGCGTGCTCGTCGCGCTCGAGACGGGCCTTTCCGGGGACGCAGTCGAGACCGTCGCCAAGGACGTCGCGATGCACGTCGCGGCCCATGATCCGACGCCGATCGCGGTCGATCGTGGAGACGTCTCCGCAGAGATCATCGAGAAGGAGCGCCGGATCCTGACGAACCAGGCTCTCGAAAGCGGCAAGCCCGCGAACGTCGTCGAGAAGATGGTCGATGGCCGGATGAACAAGTTCTTCAGCGAGAACTGCCTGGTCGCGCAGGGCTTCGTGAAGGATCCCGACACGCAGGTCGGCGAGCTGCTCGCGAAGGTCGGCAAGGCTGCCGGCGGCACGATCGCGGTGAAGTCCTTCGTGCGCTTCAAGCTCGGAGAGGCTGCTTCGTAGTGTCGACGGGGTACCGGAGGATCCTCTTGAAACTCTCCGGCGAGGGACTCGCCGGAGACGATGGTTTCGGGATCCATCCGGGACTCATCGCCGACATCGCCGATCAGGTGCGCGAGGTCCATGACCTCGGGACCGAGATCTGCATCGTGATCGGCGGCGGCAACATCATCCGCGGAATGACGGCCGCCGCCCAGGGCATGGACCGGGCGCAGGCCGACTACATGGGCATGCTCGCGAGCATCATCAACGCGATGGCCCTGCAGGACGCGCTCGAGAAGCACGGCGTCGCCACACGTGTCCAGACCGCGATCCCCGTGGCGGAGGTCGCCGAGCCCTACATCCGGCGGCGCGCGATGCGCCACATGGAGAAGGGCCGGATCGTGATCTTCGCCGCCGGGACGGGCAATCCCTACTTCACGACCGATACCGCAGCCGCCCTGCGCGCCGCGGAGGTCCATGCGGACGTCGTGATGAAGGCGACCCAGGTCGATGGAGTCTACAGCGCCGATCCCCACAAGGACCCCACGGCCCAGCGCTACGACGAGCTGTCGTTCGCCGAAGCGCTGCAACGCGATCTGCGCTTCATGGATCAGACGGCGATCGCCTTGTGTCGCGAGAACAGTCTGCCGATCCATCTCTTCGACATGCGTGTTCGCGGCAACATCATGAAAGCCGTGCGCGGCGAGCGTGTCGGTACGATCGTGGGGCGGTCCCAGGCCTGACGGGCGCCTGATCAACGGAGGTCGATCGAGATGGCAGACGAATCGGACGTGAACGCGCTGCTCGACGAGGCGCGCGATTCGATGGAGAAGTCCATCGAGCACTTTCGCAAGGAGCTGAAGAAGGTCCGGACGGGCCGCGCCAGCACGAGCCTGCTCGACGGCCTCACCGCCGAATACTTCGGCACGTCGACGCCGCTCAACCAGCTCGGGACCCTCGCCGCGCCCGATCCGCGCATGATCGTGATCTCGCCCTTCGACAAATCGGCGATCTCCGCCATCGAGAAGGCGATCCACGCCTCCGATCTCGGTGTCAGTCCGAGCAACGACGGCAAGGTCATCCGCCTCGCGATTCCGCCGCTGACGGAAGAGCGGCGCAAGAACCTCGTGAAGCAGGTCAAGAAGATCGCCGAGGAGCACAAGGTCCGGATCCGGGACGCGCGCCGCGATGCCCTCGCGCTGCTGAAGGATCTCGAAGACGACGGGCTCTCGAAGGACGATCGCCACCGTGCCGAGAAGCGCGTCCAGGACCTGACGGACGAGTTCGGCAAGAAGGTGGACGAGCTGACCGCACAGAAGGAAAAGGACGTCCTCGAGGTCTAGGCTGCCGAGGCTCGTCATTTCGGCGTATTCCCGGAGCAGCCTTCCTCCTCGGAGCAGCCTCTCATCCTCAGAGCAGCCTCTCATCCTCGGAGCAGCCATGGTCGCCGAACCCGAGATCCCGCAGGCCCGCCGTCCGCGCCACGTCGCCATCATCATGGATGGCAACGGACGCTGGGCGACCGCGCGCGGTCAGGGGCGCAACGCGGGGCATCGCGCCGGCATCCAGTCGGTGCGCGAGATCATTCGCGCGGCGCGGGACCACGGGATCGAGTTCCTGACGCTCTACGCCTTCTCGCTCGAGAACTGGAACCGGCCGCGCGGCGAGGTCTCGATCCTGATGGGTCTGCTCGAGGAGTATCTCGAGAAGGAGCTCGACGAGGTGATTCGACACGACGGCCGCGTCCGCACGATCGGGCGCCTCGAGCGATTGCCCGCTTCGACCCGGCGCGCGGTCGAGCGCGCGGTCGAGCGCACGGCGGACAATCGCGGCATGCAGGTCGTCTTCGCGCTCTCCTACGGCGGTCGGGCCGAGATCGTCGATGCCGCGAGGCGGATCGCCCGCGACGCCGAGCAGG
>CAZFKD010000178.1:2675-8023 GCA_964519695.1 uncultured Spirochaetaceae bacterium | reverse complement strand
GGGCGAGCGGGGCGGCGAACAGGCACAGGCACTGGAGAAGAGGAAAGGATCATGGGCGTATTGGAAGGCAAGGTCGCCGTCGTCACCGGCGCGGGTCGCGGTCTCGGCCGCTCGCACGCGCTCGCGCTGGCGAAGGAAGGCGCGCGGGTCGTCGTCAACGATTTCGGCGTCTCGGCGGACGGCCAGGGGCGGGACGAGTCCGCCGGCCGCGGTGTCGTCGACGAGATCGAGGCGTTCGGCGGCGAGGCGGTCGCGCATTTCGGCGACGTCGCGGACTGGAACGACTCGAAGGGGATGATCGAGACGGCCGTGAAGGCCTTCGGCGACTTCAACATCCTCGTCTCGAACGCGGGGTTCCTGCGCGACAAGATGTTCTTCTCGATGAGCGAGGCGGATTTCGACGCCGTCGTCCGCGTCCATCTCAAGGGCCATTTCTGCGGCATGCGCCACGCGGCGGAGTACCTGCGCAACAAGGCCAAGGCCGAGGGCGGTCAGGTCTACGGGCGGATCCTCTCGACGGCCTCCGAGGCGGCCCTCTTCTTCGACCCCGGTCAGCCGAACTACTCGGCCGCCAAGTCCGGGATCATCGCGCTGACCAACAGCGCGGCGCAGGCGTTGATCCGTGTCGGGGTCACGGCGAACACGTTCATGCCCCGAGCGCGTACCGCCATGACGTCGACGGGACCCTCGGCGCAGTTCTTCCAGAAGCCCGAGTCCGGGTTCGATGCCTTCGATCCGGCGCATGCCTCGCCGCTCGTCTGCTGGCTGGCGTCGCCGGCGGCGGCGAACGTCTCGGGCAACGTCTTCATCGTCTGGGGCAAGGAGATCACGGTGCTCGGTCCGCCGACGAAGGCCGCGACCTATCATGCCTCGGAGGCCTGGTCGGTCGCCGAGGTCGGCAAGCAGGTCGGCGGGCATTTCGAGGGCAAGCATCCGATCAAGGACAGCTTCATCATGCCCAACAACTTCTAGCGCCCGCCGGCGGAGCCGGGCGCGGGTTCGGAGGAACGGCGATGGCAGACGAGCTCTCGTGGCAGATCGGCGACGTACGCGTCACGCGGGTCCAGGAGCAGGAGGCGCTGCTCGCCCCCGAGAACCTGATCCACGTCCTCGACCCGGAGCGCCTCGCCGCGCATCGGGCCTGGCTGACGCCCCGCTTCATGGACGAGGCGGGGCAGATCCGGCTCTCGATCCACGCCCTGGTCGTCGAGTCCGCGGGCCGGACGATCGTCGTCGATACCTGCATGGGGAACGATCGCCCGCTCCCGATGGGGCTCGGCCCGCTCCAGACGGGCTTCCTCGAGAAGCTCGAGCGGGTCGTGAAGCGGGAGCAGGTCGATCTCGTCCTCTGTACCCATCTGCATTTCGACCACGTCGGCTGGAACACGATGAAGGTCGGCGATCGCTTCGTCCCGACCTTCCCGAACGCCCGCTACCTGATCGCCCGCGAGGAGTTCGAGCACTGGTCGACCGAGGCGGCGCAGCCGAAGACGGGCGACGTCAACATCGACCTGCGTTATTCGATCGAACCGATCGTCGCGGCGGGGCTCCAGGAGCTCGTCTCGAGCCGCCACGCGCTGACCGACGAGGTCTTTCTCGAGCCGACCCCGGGCCATACGCCCGGTCACGTCAGCGTCCGCATCGAGTCCCGGGGCGAGTCCGCCGTCATCACGGGCGACATGGTCCACCACCCCGTTCAGCTCGCCGAGCCGACCTGGGGCAGCCATCCCGACGCCCAACCCGAGCGGGCCGTCGCGACGCGCCGCGATTTCGTCGCGCGCTACGGCGACGGGCCCGTGCTCGTGATCGGCACGCATTTCGCCGGGCCGACGGCCGGGCGGATCGTGAAGGTCGGGAATTCCTGCCGGTTCGAGACGGCCTAGCGCCGGGTCACGCGCGCGCGCGGTCCGCGAGCTCGCCCTCGGCATCCTTCCGGATCCGAGCGAAACGCGCTTCGACCATCGGGATCGACATCTCGGGATGAGTCAGGATGTGGAGGCGGTTGGAGAGGATGCCGCGGACCACGATCGGCCCGACGTCCTCCGGCCGCATCGCGACCTTTCGCATCTCCTCCGGCATCGGCGGCGGGGCCGCGAGCGGACCGCCGAAAGTCGAAGGACGGTTGCGGGCTGAGGTGGCCGAAAGGTTCGTGTCGATCAGGCCGGGGCAGAGGACCGAGACCCCGATGCCCTCCGGCGCCAGCTCCGCGCGCAGGATCTCGCAGTAGGCGGTGCAGGCGTATTTCGAGGCGGTGTAGACGCCGACCTCGAGCTCGGGGACGGCGATCAGGCCGGCCATCGAGGAGGTGTTGACGATATGGCCGCCTTCACGATGCACGCGCATGCCGGGCAGGAAGGCCTGGACCGATTTCACGATGCCGAACAGGTTCACCGAGAAGACCCATTGCCAGTCCGCGTCGGTCTTGTCGGCGATCTTGCCCTGGGGCGCCGAGACGCCGGCGTTGTTCGAGAGCACGTGGACGGGCCCGAGGGATTGCGCGACGGCGGCGGCGGCTTCGGCGAGCGACCGTTCGCTCGTGACGTCGACCGCGAGGCCCAGGCTGCGGACGCCGAGCGTCGCCAGCTCACGCGCCGTGCGCTCCGCGGCGTCGGCTTCGATGTCGAGCACGGCGACCCGCATGCCGGCCTCCGCCAGGGCGAGGGCGATGCCGCGACCGATGCCCTGTCCGCCGCCGGTGACGACCGCAGTGCGGCCCAGGAGCTGCTCCATGATCCGAATCCTCCTCGGGAGGCGGCTCGCCGGCGTCGGGGACTGCCCGGACGGAAGCGCTCCGATGTCGATGGATGGGATGAGGCCGGGAGCGCCGCTCCCCGGGCGCTTCGCGCTCTCGTCCGAGGCGAGCTGCCCCGCCGTTCCGGCCGCCGGAGCATGGCCGTTCGGACCGGCGGCGGCAACCATTCGGCCGCGCTGGATGGGGCGGTGACTTCGGAGATCTGTTAGCGTGGCAGCGCCCCATTCGCAGTGGTGGCGGCGAGATCGAAACAAGGAGTAAGGCGATGAAGGTGGTGGTGGACTACGACCTCTGCGAAGCCAACGCGCTCTGCATGGAGGCCTGTCCGGAAGTCTTTCGTGTCGAAGAAGACGACACGCTCACGGTCTTGATGGACGAGGCGCCCGAGTCGCTGCGAAAGAAGCTCCAGGACGCGGAGCGACTCTGTCCGCGCCAGGCGATCCGGATCGTCGGCTGAGACGTCGCGGTCGACCGGGCTCGGCGATCGGAGTCTTCCAGTCTTCCAATCGTCGAATCGTCGAATCGTCTGATCAAAACGGGGGCGCAGGGCAAGGACCCTGCGCCCCCGTTCCGTTCCCCGACACCGCCCGAGTCCGAGCCTCCCGGCGGAGAAGGAAGTCTTCGTGAACGATTCCGCATCGCGTCCTCCGCGCCCGGCCGACCCGGAGGCGCTGCGCAGCGCGCGGGCCGAGCGCCGGACGCAGGCGCTGCGCGTCGATGCGCAGCCCGAGTGGCGGCGACTCGCGGATGCGATCCGGCGCCAGATCGCCGCCTCGCTCGAACTCGACACTGATCCTGCCGCGCTCTCGGAGTTCGCCGCGCAGGCGGAGCAGTTGGCCGACCGGCTCGAAGCGCATGCGCACGGCAAACGCCTCGCCCTCGTCGATTCGGCCTGGGAGCACAACGACCGCGCGGCGATGGCCTATCTGCCGTTCAGCCCGATCATGGGCAGCCTCAATCCCGCCTCTTACGGCATCGAGATCCGGCGCGTCGGCGACAAGGTCGTCAGCGAGATTGCGCTCGCCGAGCCGGCCGAGGGCGCGACGGGCCTCGTGCACGGCGGCGTCATCGCCGCGATCTACGACGAGGTGCTCGCCGCGGCGAATCTGATGATCCGCGCCGGCGGTCCGACGGGGACGCTGACCGTCCGCTACCGCAAGCCGACGCCGCTCTATGCGCCGCTGCGCTTCGAGGCCTGGGTCGACCGGCTCGAGGACCGAAAAGTCCATGTCCACGGCCATTGCCTGCTCGGCGAGCAGCGGCTCACCGAAGCGCAGGCCGTCTTCGTCCGCTTCTCGCCCGAGCGGCAGCTCGCGGGCTGGACGCCGCCGGGCACCGGCCGGGAAGGCGGCTGAGCGGCGTCCGACCGCTGCCCGACCGCCGGCCCGACCCATGGCCTAACCCATGTGGGCCTGGCCGCCGTCGAGGGCGATGAATTGCCCGTTCACGTAGCGCGATCCGTCCGAGCAGAGCAGGGCGACGAAGCGGCCGATGTCCTGCTCGCAGTCTCCGGCGTAGCGCATCGGGACGGTCGCCAGGAAGGCCGCGGACTCTTCGGGGCGCTCGTGGATCCAGCCCGCGAGGCCGGGGGAGGTCGCGAGCGGCAGGATCGCGTTGGTCCGGATGCCCTGGCTGCCCCATTCGCAGGCGGCCGCGCGCGTCAGCGATCGGATCGCCTCCTTGACCGCCGCATAACATCCGTAGTTCGACATGTCCCAGCGCATCGCCGAGGTGCTCGCGAGATTGACGATCGAGCCGTCGCCCTCGAGATGCGGATGGCAGAGCTTCATCAGGCGGAAGGTGGCGAGGGGGCCCGATTCCCAGCCGGCGGTGAATTCGGCGTCCGAGACGCCGTGGAGCGGGCCGAGCGGGACCTCCTGTGCGTTGTTGACGAGGATCTGGATTCCGCCGAGCTGCCGTACGGTCGCGTCGACGGTGGACGCGAGCGCCCGCTCGGACTTGACGTCGCATGCGAGCGCGATGGCCCGGCCGCCGCGGCTCTCGATCTGCTTGCAGGTCGCTTCGACCTTCGACGCGGTCCGTCCCGTGACGGCGACGGCCGCGCCCTCCGCGGCGAGGGCGAATGCGATGCCCTGACCCACGCCCTGTCCCGCTCCCGTCACCAGCGCCACCTTGCCCGTCAGCATGCCCATCGCCGAGGCTCCTTTCGCCCGGACCTTCGCCCGGGATCCACGTGTTCGATTCGAACGCGCCATTGTAGAGTGCACATTCCGCCGGCGCCGCGCGCGATCCGAGCGGAGGAGGCGCGCAGATGGGCGAGCGGGAGATCCAGCAGATGGCGCCGATGGCCGCGCGCTACCAGCGGCCCGACTGGGTCCGGCGGATCAACGCGATGGGCGAATCGGTCGGCGGCGGCGCAGAGGGCGCGCGCCGGATGGTCTCGCTCGACGCCGACGAGCTTCTCGAGACCGCGCGCACGAGCCTCGGCGGCGGGCCCTTCGGCGATTTCGGCGATCCGCAGTGGGAGGGCCGCTTTCGCGCGCTCGTACAGGCCTTCGATGCGCAGCCGCTGACGGTCGTCGGCCGGCTGATGACCCGCCAGGAGCTGCTGCGCGCGCTGCGCACGCGGCTCTTC
>CAZFKD010000178.1:0-2665 GCA_964519695.1 uncultured Spirochaetaceae bacterium | reverse complement strand
GTCGCTCGCCCGGGCCTGGGACGCGGATCCCGCCATCGCTGCGGAGACGATCGAAGCGCCGATCATCGTGACGGGCCCCGCCCGCTCGGGAACGACGATCACCTTCGAGCTCCTCTGGCTCGACCCCGATCTGCGCGGACCGACCGCGGGCGAAGCGCTGCATCCGATCCCGGCGGCCGGCTTC
The DNA here is from genome assembly GCA_964519695.1 of uncultured Spirochaetaceae bacterium. Lineage (GTDB taxonomy): Bacteria > Myxococcota_A > UBA9160 > UBA9160 > UBA4427 > UBA4427. The sequence continues at coordinate 2,481 of CAZFKD010000178.1, read as the reverse complement.
GATGCGGCGGCGCGGCTCGCGATGAGCGAATGCGAGCAGGAGCTCTGGGCCGACGTCCAGCCGGAGTTCGCCGCGATCCACGAGCTGCGCTCGGATCTCCCGGTCGAATGCGTCACGCTGACGGCGCCGTCGTTCTGTGGCGGCCACTGGCCGATGGTCGGCGCCGCCGGCGTCCCGGACATGGCCGAGACCTACGCCTTCGAGAAGCGTTTCCTGCAGGTCCTGCAGCACGGCGCTCCGAAGAAGTCCTGGCTGCTGAAGACCCCGGGCCACGTCATGACGATCGACCTCGTCTTCGCGACTTTTCCCGACGCGTGGGTCGTGCAGACCCATCGCGATCCCGTGAAGACGATGCCCTCGACCGTCAGCACGACGGCGATGGTTCAGTGGCTGCGCTCGGACCACGTCGATCTGCCGACGATGGCGCGCATGATCCAGGGCGCATTCGGCTTCGGCCTCAACGCGCTCGCCGAGCGCCGCACGCGCGGCGAGCTCCCGAAGCGATTCGTCGACGTCCATTTCCAGAACCTGCTGCGCGATCCGGTCGAGACGATCCGCGGCGCCTATCGCGGGATGGGCCGCGCGTTCACGAGCGAGCATGCCGATCGCATCCGCGCCTATCTGGCCGAGAAGCCGCGCGGCAAGTTCGGCGTCCACAAGTACACGCCGGAGGAGTGGGGATTCACGCGCGAGGAGCTGCGCCACTCGCTGGCGACCTACGTCTCGACCTTCGGGATCGAACTCGAGGACGACTGAAGCATCGCGATCCGGGCGCCGACCCGGCGCCCCGCGGTCGGGCAATCGTTCGTCGACCGCGCGGACGCCCCTCAGACCTCGCCGAGCGTCTCGCAGGCGCGGGCCAGATTCGGCTCCCCTTCGCGGGTCTGCACCCCGCGCGCGAGGAAGCGCTGCATGCGCGGGACGCGCTCGGAGCGCGGGTCGCCCATCAGCCGGTCGAAGGCGCGCTGCTCGGTGAGCAGGTCCTGCTCGATCGCCGCGTCGGCGATCGCCTGGATCGTGCGCTTGGCATCCTGGAGCGCGAGGGCCGGGAAGCGCGCGATGCGCCGCGCGAGCCGATCGACGAAGACCGTGAGCTCCGCGGGCGGCAGGGCGCGGTTGATCCAGCCGTAGCGCTCGGCCTCTTCGGCGCTGAAATCGTCGCCGCCGAGGATGATCTCGGTTGCGCGCGCACGGCCGACGAGGCGGGTGAGGCGTGCCGTCCCGCCGGCGCCGGGAAGGATGCCGAGAGCGATCTCCGGCTGGCCGAAGATCGCCTTGCCGCGGGCCGCGAAGCGCATGTCGCAGGCGAGGCAGAATTCGCTCCCGCCGCCGCGCGCATAGCCCTCGATCTGCGCGATCGTGATCTGCGGAAGCCGGCGCAAGCGCTCGAAGGTCTGGTGGACGAAGTTGAGAGAATCCGCCTCGGGCACGGGCGCCATGGGCACCGTCGTGATCGAGGCGACGTCGCCATGGGCGATGAAGAAATCGGGATCGGCGCTGCGGATCACAGCGACGCGGGATGAATCGTCCCGCTCGAGCGCGTCGATCAGTCCGATCAGCGCGCCGAGCAGGGGCGCGCCGAGCAGGTTCATCGGCGGGGCGTCGATCGTGATGCGCGCGATGCCGTCCTCCCGGGTGATGCGGATCGCCTCGTTCGCCGCCGGATTCGCGCTGCTCATTGCGGATCTCCTTTGCTCGCTTTCGTTCTCGCTTCCGCCGCCCCCGCAATGGCCGACGAGGCCGATCGGAGGACCGGCTTGTGCTGCGGTTCGGCGGCTGCGTGTCGGTCGGCGACGAGTCTAGACAGGCGACTCGACGCCACAAGGGCCGGAGTCGCTGCTCGGCGGCGGGGAGGGCAGGGGGATCCGGCGTGCGTCGATTGAAACACGTTCTCTTCTCTGCTTGACTTCGCGTGGCTCCGATCCGGCGTGAAAGGATTCGACTCGATGACGAAGCAATCGGCGGCGACCGCAGCGCTCACCGCGCAGCACACCCTCTCGTACACCTACAAGCGCTCGCTCGGCGCGGTGATGTCGCGCTTCTTCACGGCCCTGCGTGATCGACGAATGCTCGGCGTGAGGCGGGCCGACGGCAAGATCCTCTTTCCTGCCCGCGAATACGACCCGGAGACGAGCGAGGCGATCGACGAGCTCGTCGAGGTCGGTCCGATGGGCGTCGTGAAGAGCTGGGCCTGGGTCTCGAAGCCGCGCCGTCAGCAGCCGCTCGCCCATCCCTTCGCCTACGCCCTCGTGCAGCTCGACGGCGCCGATACTTCCTTCCTGCACGTGGTCGATGCCGGCAGCGAGGCGAAGATGGCGACGGGCATGCGCGTGCGGGCGCGCTGGGCGGACGAGACGAAGGGCGCGATCGACGATTTCGTATTCGAGCCCGCCTGAATCGAGGGGCCCGGGGATCGAGATCCGCGGGCACAGAAGACCCCGATGCCGTCGACCGCCGCTTGACGCGGCGCGATGGGGAGGA
>CAZFKD010000177.1:3189-8030 GCA_964519695.1 uncultured Spirochaetaceae bacterium | reverse complement strand
CCCCCCGCCACGATCGAGTGGGAATAGGCCGTTGCCCGCGCCCTTCGTCCATCTGCATCTGCATACGCAGTACTCGCTGCTCGACGGCGCGATCAAGCACAACCCGCTCTTCTCCCGCGCGAAGGCGGCGAACATGCCGGCCGTCGCCCAGACCGACCACGGCAACCTGTTCGGGACCGTCGAGTTCTACGAGAAGGCACGCGCGAACGGCGTCAAGCCGATCATCGGCTGCGAGGTCTACTTCGCCGGCGGCTCGCGCTTCGACCGCGAGAAGAAGCCGCGCGAGGACACCGGCTTCGACGCGATCAACCACCTGCTCCTGCTCGCGATGGACGCGCAGGGCTACCAGAACCTCATCAAGCTCGTCTCGAAGGCCTACCTCGAGGGCTTCTACTACAAGCCGCGCATCGACTGGCAGCTGCTCGAGCGCCACCATCAGGGCCTGATCTGCACCTCGGGCTGCCTCTCCGCGCCGGTCCCGCGGGCCGTGCTCGCGAACGAGCCCGATCGCGCCTGGACCCTGGCGCAGGATTTCCAGCGGCTGTTCGGCGATCGCTACTACCTCGAGATCCAGCGCCACGGGATCCCCGCCCAGGAGATCGTGAACCAGGAGCTCATCAAGATGAGCCGGGATCTCGGGGTCTCGCTCGTCGCGACCAACGACGCGCATTATCTCGAGGCCCACCATCACGAGGACCACGACCTGCTCCTCTGTGTCGGGACGGCCGCGAACGTCGCCGACGAGAAGCGCTTCCGTTTCGATGGCCACGGCTTCTACGTCAAGGACGGGGACGAGATGCGGCAGGTCTTTCACGATCTGCCGAGGGCCGTCGAGGCGACGCTCGAGATCGCCGAGCGATGCGACGTCGAGATTCCCATGGGCGAATACCACATGCCCGAGTTCCAGGTGCCCACCGGCAAGACGCTCGACCAGGTGATGGACGAGCAGGCCTGGAACGGTCTGCGCGCGAAGCTCTCGATGGCGCCGGACGAGCCCTTCGAAGGCGCGCGCCGCGTCTATGCCGAGCGCCTCGACCACGAGCTCTCCGTCATCAAGAAGATGGGCTTCCCAGGCTATTTCCTGATCGTCGCGGACTTCATCAACTACGCGAAGAAAAACGGCATTCCGGTCGGTCCCGGCCGCGGCAGCTCCGCCGGCAGCCTCGTCGCGTACGGCATGAACATCACGAACGTCGACCCGATCGAGTACGACATCATCTTCGAGCGCTTCCTGAATCCCGAGCGCATCTCGATGCCCGACATCGACGTCGACTTCTGCATGCGCGGCCGCGAGCAGGTCATCCGCTACGTCGCGGACAAATACGACGGCGAGGTCCCGGAGAGCGACTCGCTCGACGGGCGCTACGACGCGATGAAGGTTGCGCAGATCGTCACCTTCGGAACGCTTCAGGCGAAGGCGGCGATCCGCGACGTCGGGCGCGTGCTCGGGATGTCCTTCGGCGACGTCGACCGGATCGCGAAGCTGATCCCGGACGTCCTCGGCATCAAGCTCGACGACGCGATCAACCAGTCCCCCGAGCTGCGGGCGCTGATGGAGTCGGATTCCCAGGTCCGGCGCCTCCTCGACACGGCGCGCAACCTCGAGGGATTGACTCGCCATGCCTCGAAGCACGCCGCCGGCGTCGTGATCGGGACGCGACCGCTCATCGAGATGGTCCCGCTCTACAAGGATCCGAAGTCGGGCGACGTCATGACCCAGTTCAACATGGGCTGCGTCGAGAAGGTCGGGCTCATCAAGTTCGACTTCCTGGGGCTCAAGACGTTGACGCTGATGGCGGACGCGGAGCGCATGATTCGCAGGAAGCCGGGCTTCGAGACGTTCGACGTCAACGCGATTCCGATCGACGATCCGAAGACCTACGACCTGCTCTGCGAGGGCGACACGGAGGGCGTGTTCCAGGTCGAATCCTCGGGCATGACGGAGCTGGTCCTCAAGCTGAAGCCGCGGACCTTCCGCGAGATCATCCCGCTCGTCGCGCTGTACCGCCCCGGACCGCTCCAGTCGGGCATGGTCGACGACTACGTCGCGCGCAAGACGGGCGAGACGAAGATCGAGTATCTGCATCCGGCGATCGTCGATCTGACGGAAGAGACGCTCGGCGTCATCGTCTACCAGGATCAGGTCCTGCAGATCGCCCAGAAGATGGCGGGCTACAGCCTCGGCGAGGCCGATCTGCTGCGCCGCGCGATGGGCAAGAAGAAGGCCGAGGAGATGCAGAAGCAGCGCAGTCGATTCGTCGACGGCAGCGCGCGCAACGGCATCGACGGCGCCGAGGCAGGCCACGTCTTCGATCTGATCGTCGAGTTCGCCGGCTACGGCTTTCCGAAGGCGCATTCGACCGCGTACGCCTACATCACCTATCAGACGGCCTACCTCAAGGCGAATCATCCGGCGGAGTTCCTCGCCTCGGTCCTCACGATCGAGTCCGCGAACCACGATCGGCTCTCGCGCTACATCGCCCACGTCCGCGAGCAGGGAATCGAGATCCTGCCGCCCGACGTCAACGAGTCGGAGCAGGACTTCGGAGTCGTCGACGGCGCGATCCGCTTCGGCTTCGCAGGCATCAAGAACGTCGGAGCGGGGGCGATCGAAGCGATTCTCGAGGCGCGGCGCGCGGACGGTCCCTTCGTCAGCCTCTTCGATTTCGCGGAGCGGGTCGATGCGCGCAGGGTGAATCGGCGGGTCGTCGAAGCGCTCGTGAAATGCGGCGCCTTCGATGGCGTCCATCCGGGGCGGGCGTCGGTCTGGGCGTCGATCGACGGCGCGCTGGAACGGGCCGCCTCGCTTCAGCGGGATCGCGCGGTGGGCCAGGTGAGTCTCTTCGGCGGCCTCGGGGAAGCATCCGGTCTCCCGGCACCGAAGCTCGTCGAATCCCCCGAGTGGGGAGAGCGCGAGCGATTGGCCCACGAAAAGGAGCTGCTCGGCTTCTACGTCACGGGCCATCCGCTCGGCGCGGTGGCACCCCTGCTCGCTCGCTACACCGACACGACCTCGCTCACGACCGCGGGTCGCGCCGGTCGCGAGGTGCGCGCGGGCGGACTCCTCGCGGGCCTGCGCGAGACGCGCACCAAGCGCGGTACGCGCATGGCCTTCGGCCAGCTCGAGGATCTCGAGGGGGCCTTCGAGCTCGTCTTCTTCTCCGACGTCTACGAAGAGCACGTGGTCCTGCTGCGCGAGGCGCGAGACGAGAGCAGCGCCGACGGCGGACGCGGACCGGTTCCGCTCGTGGTCCAGGGCTCGCTCGAAGAGGGGGACCCGCCGAAGATCCTGGTGCGGAAGGTGACCCGGCTCGACGAAGCGGAGGAGAAGCTCTCGGCGACGTTGCGGCTTCGGGTCCAGTCGCCGGAGGTGACCCGCGATCGCCTGCTGGCGCTCAAGCGGCTGCTCGGGAGCCATCTCGGCGATTGCGGCGTGTTCCTCCACGTGACGATTCCGGGGGAGAGCGAGACCGTGCTCGGGATCGGCGGGATCCGAGGCGTGGCGCCGTCGGCAGAGCTCTGCCGGGAGGTCGACCGGCTGTTCGGGCGACCGGTGGCCGAGCGGACGCTCTGAGGTGTCTCTGCGCGCGCTCCGGGCGAGCAGGCGGAATGGCCCGACAGGCCGAATATGGAGCTGCAGATGGGGCAGTCGGGGCAAGGGGGGCAGCGATCATGGCAAAGGACACGAAGCGGGCCGCAGGGTTGAGGCGCGTGCTGGCTCGGCCCGCGCGGGTGAAGAAGACGTGGGCCTGGATTGGACGGGTCGCGATCGCCGTTTTCCTCGGCTGCGGGATCGGGACGGATGCGGCGGCGGGCGAGCCACATCGGGTCGAGGTGGTCGGGATCTATCCGATTCGGGATGCCCAGCGCGGCCAGCTCAATCCGAGAGAAGAAGCGATCCAGCAGGCGCTCTGGGAGGGCGTCTCGCGCGTGGCGCTCGAGCTGATCGGTGAAGAGGGCGGGGAAGGTCCGGCGGAAGACCCCGGCGACGCAGGCGCGCGGCTGGGTGGGGCATCGACGCCCGACCAGACGCCCGACCCGACCTCTGCCCCGGCCGTCCCGGCCGATGCCTCGTCCCGCTTTCGCAAGGTCCTCGGTCGGGAGATCCTGCCCTATACGCGGAGCTTCCGGATCCTCGAGGATCGCGGCGAGCGCCCCGTCCTCTTCGCGGACGAGCCGGGCGTCCGGTCGGAGTACCTCGTGGTCGTCGAGGTGCTGGTGGACGTCGCTCGTCTGAAGAGCGAGCTTGCGCGCGCCGGTCTGCTCGCGCCGTCCGGAACCGAACGGACCGGCGAGCGCATCACGATCGAGCTGATCGGCCTCGAGCGCCATGCGGGCCTGCAGCGGGTGCTCGAGACGCTCCGGGCCGAGCTCGGGGCGACCCGGATCGAGACCCTCGAGTTCTCCCCCGGGCGTCAGCTTCTCAGCGTCGTGACCACGACCGGTCCCGACGAGGTCGCGGCTCGGCTCGGCGCGGTCGAAGCCTCCGATCTGATCCTCGACCCAGTCGAGATCGATGGTGTCGCCCGCCGGCTTCGGGTTCTCGCCCAGTGGTTTGCCCCGCTCCCGAGCGAGAGCGCCGGGACGGCGGAGCGGACCGGGGTCGGGGGCCCTGCGCCGCTCGGGCGATGAATTCGCATCCCGCACCGATTCCCTGCCGGAAAGCGATTGACACCCCCAATCCAAAAGGCTAATCAAACCGGCGCCTTAGCTGGGTACAGGCACGTAGCTCAGGGGTTTAGAGCACCGCCTTGACAGGGCGGGGGTCGAGGGTTCGAATCCCCCACATTCCACAGGCCCGGCCAGTTTGGCCGGGTTTTTTTATGCCCTTCCCGCCGGAG
>CAZFKD010000177.1:0-3179 GCA_964519695.1 uncultured Spirochaetaceae bacterium | reverse complement strand
GTTTAGAGCTCCGCCTTGACATGGCGGGGGTCGGCGGTTCAATTCCGCCCGTGCCTACCAGCTGGGGAGACCCCCAGCCCATTCGTCGGGAAGAGCGCGGATGTGCGCGGATTTGCGGCAGCGACGTGCGCTCCTCGCGGGTGAGCGAACGACGTGCACGCGTCCGATGCATCCGGTCGAGCAGGGGTTCGGCAGGGGCTCGCAGGGGGCTCCAAGGAGTTCGAGGAGTTCGGCGTTGTTGGGACCGCATCGAACGGCAGACTGCGGCGCGAGGACGCGTGCATCGCGCGCTCGCCCGACGTTCGCGCTGCGCTCGGTCGCCGGCCGCGGGTCCATTCTCGGTCTCGGCGCATCACTCGCGGCACGGCCGCGGTCATGAGCAGCATCTCCGTCCGCTTGCCCGATGGCAAGTCTCTCGAGCTTCCGACCGGGACCCGTGTCCTCGACGTCGCGCGGACGATCGGACCGGGACTCGCCAAGGCGGCGCTCGCAGGCCGGATCGACGGCGCGCTCGTCGACCTGCGGATGCCCCTCATTCGCGATACCGCCCTCGAGATCGTGACGGCGAAGGATCCGGCCGGCGGTGACGTGATCCGCCACTCCGCCGAGCACGTCATGGCCGACGCCGTCAAGCGTCTCTTCCCCAAGGCCCAGGTCGATGCCGGCCGCAGCGACCACTCCGAGAAGTTCCAGTACGACTTCCTCGTCGAGAACGCGTTCACGCCCGAGGACATTGCGAAGATCGAGCAGGAGATGAACGCGATCGTCGCGGAGAAGGCCGACTTCGAGCGCGAGGTCGTGACGCGCGAGCAGGCGGAGAAGCTCTTCGCCTCGCTGGGCGAGGAGCTCAAGCTCTCCCGCCTCGCCGACATTCCCGACGGCGCCGAGATCACGATCTTCCGCCACGGGCGCTTCGTGGATCTCTGCCGCGGGCCCCACGTCCAGAACGCCAGCCAGATCGGCGCCGTGAAGCTGCTCGAATCGTCGGGGACCTATTTTCGCGGCGACGAGACGGGCCCGAAGCTCCAGCGCATCTACGGCACCGCCTTCGCATCGAAGAAGGAGCTCGCCGAGCATCTCGAACGCATCGAGGAGGCGAAGCGCCGCGACCATCGCCGCGTCGGCGCCGAGCTCGGGCTCTTCCATCTCGACGCGCTCGCGCCGGGCTCGCCGTTCTATCTGCCGAAGGGCATGACGCTCTACAACGAGCTCGTCCGCTTCGTGCGCGATCTCTATCCGAAATACGGCTACCGCGAGGTCATGACGCCGCAGCTTTTCCGCTCGGAGCTCTTCAAGACCTCGGGCCATTACGAGAAGTTCTACGACGACATGTACTGGTTCGCCGGCTCCGACGAGGGCGAGGAGCTCGGCGTCAAGGCGATGAACTGCCCGGGCCATTGCCATCTGTTCGGAACCGCGAAGCACAGCTACCGCGAGCTTCCGATCCGCTGGGCCGAGTTCACGCGCCTTCACCGCAACGAGCGCAGCGGAACCCTCAACGGCATCACGCGCGTGCGCACCTTCGCCCAGGACGATGCCCACATCTACTGCGAGCCCGAGCAGGTGCCGGACGAGATCGACCGCTTCTTCCAGATGACGGCGGAGATCTACCAGAAGCTCGGCGTCGACGGCATCGAGATGGCCGTCTCGACCCGGCCCGAGAAATTCCTCGGCGAGCCCGCGGATTGGGACGTCGCCGAGAAGGCCTTGATCGAGGCCGTCGAGCGCGCGGGCTTCCACTGCCGGATCAAGCCCGGCGAGGCCGCCTTCTACGCGCCCAAGGTCGAGGCCGATTTCAAGGACGTGCTCGGCCGCGCCTGGACGCTCGCGACGATCCAGATCGACATGGCGATGCCGGGGCGCTTCGGTCTGCGCTACGTCGGCCGCGACGGCGAGCTCCATCAGCCGGCCATGCTGCATCGCGCCGTGCTCGGTTCCCTCGAGCGCTTCATCGGCATCTACATCGAACACACGGGCGGCGACTTCCCCTTCTGGCTCTCGCCGATCCAGGTCGTGCTGCTGCCGATCGCCGATCGCCACGCGCCGGGGGCGGACGCGATCTGCGAGCATCTCGTCGCCGCCGGACTGCGCGCGGAGGTCGACGACCGCAGCGAGACCCTCGGCTATCGCATCCGCGAAGCCGAGACCCAGAAGATTCCGCTCACGCTCGTGATCGGAGACGACGAGCTGTCGCGGGGCACGGTGGCCCCGCGGCTTCGAAGATCGAAGCAGGCCCTGGACGCGATGGCGGCGGAAGAGTTGATCTCGACCCTGCGCATCGCGAACGCCGAGCGACGCTCGGCGCCCTTCGCCTGATTCGGCCGCAACGAAGGAGGACGATCCATCCCTGCACGACCCAAGCTCCGACCGGTGGCTCCCGAGCGCGATACGGTTCGCGTCAACGAACGCATTCGAGTTCGCGAGGTCCGCGTCATCGGCGCAGACGGCGAGCAGCTCGGCGTCATGGCGCCGGAAGAGGCGCTCCTGATCGCGCGCGAGAGCGGGCTCGACCTCGTCGAGGTCGCCGCGACCTCGCGTCCGCCCGTGTGTCGGATCATGGACTACGGCAAGTACAAGTACGAGCAGAAGAAGAAGAGTGCGAGCAAGAAGTCCCACGCCGCGACGCTGAAGGAAGTGAAGCTGCGACCGGGGACGGATCAGCACGATCTGACCTTCAAGCTCAACAACGCGCGCAAGTTCCTGATGAACGGGGACAAGGTGAAGATCACGGTCATGTTCCGAGGCCGGGAGATGGTCCACACCTACCGCGGGCGGGAGCAGCTCGACGAGGTCGTGAAGCAGCTGGGCTCGATCGCGAAGGTGGAGAGCACGCCCCGCATGGAAGGGCGCTTCATGTCGATGATCGTGATCGGGGATCGCGACGCGATCGCCGAGGCGCGCAAGCAGGCGGGTCTGGCCGCCACGCCGACGGAAGAAGAGCGGGCCGAGGTCGATGCGATCGAGAGCGCGTCGCTCGCGGCCGAGGCGGCGGAAGAACACGAAGAAGCCGGCGAGGGCGCAGAGGCCTGAGCCGGAGATCGATCATGCAGGCGCGAGACGAAGGCCGTCTCGGGCCGAATCGAATGGAGACGACATGCCGAAGATGAAGACCCATCGCGGGTCTGCGAAGAGATTCAGCCTCACGGGCACCGGGAAGCTGAAGCGCAACAAGGCCGGGA
>CAZFKD010000176.1:7744-8108 GCA_964519695.1 uncultured Spirochaetaceae bacterium | reverse complement strand
GCCGCCAGCCAGGCCGCCACGGCTCCACCCAGGGATTCGCCGAACAGGACGATGCGCCCGGGAGCAATACCGCGCTGCCGGGTCAGGTAATCCCAGGCGGTCTCGGCATCCCGGTACAAGCCTGCTTCGGAAGGGCGGCCGGTGCTGCGGCCGTAGCCGCGATAATCGAAGATCAGGACGCCGTAGCCCAGTCGATGGAACATCGCGATCGTATCCATACGGTGGGAGATGTTGCCGGCATTGCCGTGCATGATGAGCACGAAGCCACGCGCCTGCGGCCTGGGAACGAACCAGGCATCCAGTCGTTCGCCGTCTGGTGTGGCTAGGGTCAGCGGCTCGTAGTCGAGGCCATGTTCGCGCGGGG
>CAZFKD010000176.1:0-7734 GCA_964519695.1 uncultured Spirochaetaceae bacterium | reverse complement strand
ATTCCCACCAGATTCCAGAGCATTCTGCCCATCTCGCTCGAATTCACCCCCCCACGCGTCGGCGGAGCCGAGCGGTTTCCCCGCCGCCGGATGTAGGTTGATTCGGGCGGACCATGGGATGAGAGTCGAACCTGGGAGGTCGCGTCGAGAACGCTCGAGGCCCTCGTGGGCGTTCAGCGCCAAGGAAGGTGGCGCGTAAGCGTTTCAGTGCGACCAGGCCGATATCCCAAAAACCCGTCGGGGTCGACTCTGATTCCGAGGCCCGCCCGAGTCAACCTGAATCCGGCGGCGGGCCCTCTACTGGGTTCGGCGCGAGCATAGTGCGAATCGAGGTCGCCGGACCGCGGGCGGGCTGCCATCTTCAGACCTGCTCCGAAGCCCCGATCGAATCCACGCACGCGGAGGCCTGCTCGCCGTGGATGGACGACTCGAGACCGAGACGATCGACTACATCGCCCTGCGGCGACTCCAAAGAACGTTCGTCCCAGAATCCGGCGAATCCCCGCCTCAATGCGCCTCCCGCCAGCTCCGGCCCTGCCCGAGATCGACGACCAGCGGAACCGCCAGCTGCGCAACCCCCTCCATCTGCGCGCGCACCAGCCCCGACAACGCCTCGAGATCCCCGGGCGACGCCTCGAAGACCAGCTCGTCGTGGACCTGCAGGATCATGACCGCCTCGAGCGCCGCGGCCTCGATGGCCCGGTCGACCGCGACCATCGCCTTCTTGATCAGGTCGGCCGCCGTGCCCTGGATGACCGTGTTCACCGCCATCCGCTCCGCCGCCTGGCGAAGCGCCCGATTGCGCGAGCCGAGATCCGGCAGGTAGCGGCGGCGGCCGAAGAGCGTCCGGACGAAGCCGGCCTCGCGCGCGCTCTCGATCGTGGCGTCGATGAAGCGGCGCACGCCCTCGTAGCGGGCGAAGTAGGCGTCGATCGTCGTCTGCGCCTCGCCCGCGGCGATGCCGAGCTGCTGCGCGAGACCGTAGGCCGAAGAGCCGTAGATGATGCCGAAATTGACGGCCTTCGCGCGCGCGCGCTGCTCGTCGCTCACCGCCTCGAGCGGGATGCCGGCGACCTCGGCCGCGGTGCGGCGATGGATGTCGTCGCCGCGCACGAACGCCTCGACGAGCGAGGGATCGCCCGAATAATGCGCGAGGATGCGCAGCTCGACCTGCGAGTAGTCGGCCGACACGAGGACGCGTCCCTCGGCCGGCACGAACGCCTCGCGGATGCGGACGCCCTCGCTGCCGCGGATCGGGATGTTCTGCACGTTCGGATCCGAGGCGGAGAGGCGGCCCGTCGCGGCACCGAGCTGGTGGAAGCTCGGATGGATGCGGCCCGTGCGCGGATCGACGAGCGGCGGCAGCGCGTCGATGTAGGTCGACTTCAGCTTCGAGAGCTTGCGCCAGGCGAGCACCTGCGCCGGCAGCTCGTGATGGCCCGCGAGCTGCTCGAGCACGCTCTCGTCCGTCGACAGGCCGGTCTTCGTCTTCTTGACGCCCGGCAGGTTCAGCTTGTCGAAGAGGATCGTCTGGAGCTGCTTCGGGCTGCTGACGAGGAACTGCTCGCCGGCGAGGCGATGGATCTCGCGTTCGATGCGCTCGAGCTCGCCCGCATACTCCTCGGAGAGGCGCGCGAGATGCTTCTCGTCGATCCGGACACCCGCGCGCTCCATGCGCGAGAGCACGCGCGTCAGCGGCCGCTCGATCTCGTCGTAGACGGCGATCAGCTCGTCCCGCTCGATGCGCGCCCGCAGTCGGCGCGCGAGCTCGGGCAGAGCCCGCGCCTCGCGCGCCGCCCAGCGTGCGACGGCTTCGACGCCCAGCTCTTCGGCCGGCTTCGCCTTCGCGCCCCGCCCGGCGACTTCTTCCCAGCCCGGGACGTCCGCCCCGAGATGCTCCTGCGCCATCGCCTTCAACGTCTGTGCACCGGAGGGGTCGAGCAGATGACCCGCGACCTGCAGGTCTTCCGCGGGGACCGGGAGCTCGAAGCCCGCCTCGGCGAAGAGGCTCTGGACCCGCTTCGACTCGAAGGCGATCCAGCTTGCAGAAGCGGACGCGGCGAGCGTCGATCGGACGAACTCGCCGATCGCCGTCGACGAAACGCCCGCACGATCGAAGAGCCCGTCGCCCGCGACCTGGACGTAGGCGAGCGCGTCGTCGCCGCGGCCGATGACGAGACCGAGCAGACGCTGGGAGGCTGCGGTCCCGGGCGACACGACGGGATGGAGCAGGAGCGCGCTCGCATCGACGAGCCGGTCGGCCAGCGCGCGCATCCCCGCTTCGTCGCAGACCCGCGGGCAGGCCGGATCCGCCTCGCCCGCGACCTCGGCGCGCGCGGGCGCGGATACCGGATCGGCGCCGACGGCGCGCGCACTTTCCCCGGCCGGCTCGGCGTCGAGCGCGTCGAGCAGGCGCGAGAACCCGAGACGCTGATAGAGCGCGCGCAGGCGCTCGCGATCCGTCTCGGCGCGCTCGAGGCCCTGCCACGCCGGGGCAAGGGGCGCGTCGCCGCGCAGACGCGAGAGCTCGCGCGAGAGGCGCGCGTCCTCGGCATGTTCCTGCAGGCTCTCTCGCGCGCGCTTCGCGGAGACGTTCGCGGCTTCGGCGAGCAGCCGGTCGAGATCTCCATACTCGAGCAGCAGCTTTGCAGCGCCTTTCTCGCCGATGCCCTTCACGCCCGGAATGTTGTCGCTCGGATCGCCGACGAGCGCGCGCAGATCGAGGAGCTGCTGCGGGCGGACGCCGAAGCGTTCCTCGACGGCGCCCTCGTCGATGCGTCGCCCCTTCATCGTGTCGAGCAGCTCGATCCCCGGCCGCACGAGCTGCATCAGATCCTTGTCCGTCGAGACGATGCAGATCTCGGCGCCCTCGGGCGCAGTTTCGACGAGCGTGGCGATGACGTCGTCGGCCTCGAAACCGGGCACCATCAGCAGCGGGACGCGAAAGGCCTCGCAGACCTCCCCGACGAGCGGGATCTGCGTCGTCAGGTCCTCGGGCTGTTTGTCGCGTCCGGCTTTGTATTCCGGGTAGATCTCGTTCCGGAAGCTCCCGCCCGGCGGATCCATCGCGACGACGACGTGGGTCGGACGCTCTTCGCGCAGCACCTTCGCGAGCATCGTCGCGAAGCCGTAGGCGGCGTTGGTCGGCGTCCCGTCGGGCGCGCGCAGATTCGGAATCGCGAAGAAGGCGCGGTAGATCGCGTTCGCGCCGTCGATGACGACGAGGCGGGCAGGATCGCTGCGCACCGACGAAGAGGGGCTGGGCTTCACGGCCCGATGGTATCCCGCACGGCGATCTACGCCGTTCGACTCTCGCGAGCCGGGTCGGGCCGGCTCAGCTCGATCCGCGTCGGATCGGCGAGGATCCCCCGCATCATGGTCTCGATCGCGTGATGGAAGAGCGGCTCGAGCGGGCGACGGCGGATCTGGCGCCGCGCCTTCGTGTTGTCCGATTCGATCAGCGAGTCCGCGATCGACCAGAGTACGTTGGCGACCTCCCAGGTATCGCACGGGACGAGCTCGCCCGACGCGACCCCCTGCTCCAGGACTTCGTGGGTCACGTTCAGGTTGCGTTCCCAGAAGCTCGCGATCTTGTCGATCACGTCCCGCGGCAGCTCCCCGATCACGCTCTCGTTGTCGACGGCCCAGAAGATCTGGAAATAGTCGGGATGATCGAGCCAGTGCGCGAAATAGAACCGCGCGATCGAACGGACCCGGTCGAGAGCCGTCTCGCCCTGCTGCCCTGCGGCCTGCATCAGGTCGAGGAAGATCTCGTGGTTGTGGGTCAGGACGGCGACGTAGAGATCGGCCTTGCTCTCGAAATACCGGTAGAGCGTTCCCTTCGCGACGCCGGCCTTCTCGGCGACCTCGTCGAGGTTCGCGCGCATGAACCCGTCTCGGAAGAAGACGTCCCGAGCCGAGTCCAGGATGCGCCGACGACTCTCTGCTTTCTTCTCGTCACGTGACATGTAACGGAGTGTCAGCTTCTCTCGAAATTCCGCAAGAGGAGAGTCGAGCGTCCTCGGAGCCGCCCCGCGACACCGACGGGGCGCCTCCGAAAGAACGGCGAAGCTCAGAGGTCGAGGGCATCGCTGCCCTCGTAGCGGAGCTTCTCGAACAGGATCGTCTGGATGTAGCGCTCACCGAAATCACAGACGATGGTCACGATCGTCTTGCCGGCGTTCTCGGGCCGCGCGCCGTATTCGATCGCCGCATGCACGTTCGCCCCCGCGGAGATGCCGCAGAGAATCCCCTCCTCGCGCGCCAGCCGATGGGACATCGCGACCGCCGCCTCGTTCGAGACCGTGATCACGCCGTCGAGCGCGTCCGCGTCGAGGACGTCCGGCACGAAGCCGGCGCCGATCCCCTGGATCTTGTGCGGCCCCGGCGCGCCGCCCGACAGGACCGGGCTGTCGACCGGCTCGACCGCGATCGCCTTGAACGAAGGCTTCTTCGGCTTGATGAAGCGGGCGACGCCCGTGATGGTGCCGCCCGTCCCGACGCCGGCGACGAGTGCGTCGACCTGCCCCGCGGTGTCGTTCCAGATCTCCTGGGCGGTCGTCTCGAAATGGACCTTCGGGTTCGCGGGATTCTGGAACTGCTGCGGCACGAACGAGTTCGGGATCTTCGCGGCGATCTCGCCCGCGCGCTCGATCGCGCCGCGCATGCCCTTCGCGCCCTCGGTCAGGATGATCTTCGCGCCGAACGCGCGCATCGTCGCGCGGCGCTCGGGGCTCATCGTATCGGGCATGACGATCACGCACGGATAGCCCTTGACCGCGGCGACGAGCGAGAGCGCGATGCCGGTATTGCCCGAGGTCGGCTCGACGATCGTCGAAAGGCCGGGGACGAGATCGCCGGCCTTCTCCGCCGCTTCGATCATCGCGAGACCGATGCGGTCCTTGACGCTGTTGCCGGGATTGGCGGACTCGAGCTTGCCGAGGATCGTCGCCCCGCAATCGTCGACGACACGATTGAGCTTCACGAGCGGCGTTCCGCCGATGAGTTCCGTCACGTTCCCTGCGATCTTCATGTCGACCTCCCGTCCCGAACGACGCATCCATGGGCGCCGTCTGACGATACACTCGCCCCCATCCCTTCGTCAGGGGAGGCCCGTCCCCGGGATCCGTCGACGACGTCGCCCAGATCCCCGATCAGGCAGTCGAGCAGGACCGTGACGTAGGCGCCGGAGGGCAGTCCGCACGCCAGCCGCAACCCGCGGCCATCCGGGACCGGCGAGAGGACGAGGCCCTGCGGCGCGACGCGCAGCGGCCGGCGGGTTCCCAGCGCGCGCAGGCCGCGCGGGAGCGCGAGCTCGTTCGCGGGCGGGATGCCGTGACGAGCGAGGACGCGGGCCTCGAGGGCCGCGACCTCGCCGCGCGGCTCACGGACCTTCGTCCCGAAGATCGGGCCGGTCGCGCTGATCTCGAAGGCGCGGGCGCGCGGGCGCTCGCGCTCGAGTTCGTCGACCCAGAAGAGCCCACCGCTCGCCTCGACCCGCGCGAGATCGCCGACGAGGACGTCGTCCCAGCCGTCGGCGCGCTCGGCGAGCACGGCGTTGAAGACCTCCGCCTGCAGCGCGGAGACGAGAAAGCGCGCCGCGCGCAGATCCCGGCGCGCCGTCCGCCCGCCGAAGAGCTTGCGGGCCGCCTCGGCATTGTCGCCGTCGCGGCCGAAGCGCTGGTCGCCGTAGCGATTCGGCATGCCTCGCCGGATCAGCTCCGCGGCCCGCACCTCGAGCGGAGCGAGATCGAGCGGCCCCTCCGACGCGACGAAGAGCTCGAATCGATTGCCGCGCAGATGACCGGTCTTGAGCTTGTGCTCGTGGCGGATCGCCTGGAGCACCCTCGCGCCCTCGAGCTCGAGCGCGAGCGCGCGCTCGGGCTCGATCCCGGGTACCGAGAACCACTGCCGCGTCACCGCATGGCGGTCCTTGCGGCCGGCATAACCCACTTCCATGGCCGCGACGCCCAACCTCCGCGCGAGTTCGCGCGCGACCTGCTCCGTCGTCCGGGCGCGTTTCTCGATCTCGACGAAGAGATGCCCCCCCGATCCGGAGGCCGGATAGAGCGGCTCTTCGACGACGACGAAATCCTCGGGCCGGCTCCGGATCACGAAGCGCGGACGGTCGGGCTGAGGCGGCATCAAGCGTACGCGCCCGGGCGCGCGGCGAGTCGGCGTTCGGCCAGGGCGACGGGCGCGAACGAACGCCGATGGATGGGGCACGGCCCGGAGCGCTCGAGCGCCGCGACGTGCTCGGCCGTCCCGTAGCCCATGTGACGCTCGAATCCGTAGCCGGGATGGCGCTCGCCGAGGCGTACCATCATGGCGTCGCGGTGGACCTTCGCGACGATCGAAGCGGCGGCGATGCTCGCATCCTTCGCGTCGCCCTGGATGATCGACGTCTGGGGCACGTCGATGCCCGGAACCGTCCGCGCGTCGACCAGCAGGTGACCCACCGGATGGACGCGCGCGAGGCTCGCGACCGCGCGCCGCATCGCCTCGAGCGCCGCGCGGTAGATGCCGAGCTGGTCGATCTCGAGGACCGAGACCTCACCGACGCCGATCCCGAGCGCGCAGGCGCGGATCTCGCGGGCGAGGCTCTCGCGCCGAGCGGGCGGAACGCGCTTCGAGTCGTCGAGGCCGACGAGCTCGACCTGCATCGGGAGCACGACCGCCGCGGCGACGACGGGCCCCGCGAGCGGACCGACGCCGACCTCGTCGACCCCGGCGATGCCCCGCACGCCCCGGGCGATCAGCGCGTCGCGCAGCGCGAGCAGGCCCGCGAGCCGAGCGTATTCACGCTGCTCCGCGAGGCGCCGCGCGTCGATCCGCGCGAGCAGCGCACGCGCGCCGGACCGCTCGTCGCCCGCGAGGACCTCGCGCAGCGCATCGAAATCCGGATGCCCGCGCGCCGCCGCGAATTCGGCGCGCAGCGACGCGAGCGAACGCCGCGCCCCGGGACGTTCGCCGCCGCTCCGTCCCTGCTCCGAATCCGCTCCGGTCGTCATCGCCCGTCCCCGCCCCGATCAATCCGAGCCGGAGTCTCCTCGGGATGCGGGCGCGTCGCCAGAGTCCGCCTCCGCGCGCAGGCCCAGCCGCTGCTCGATCCGCCGCACCCGGCGCAGCAGCTCGGGCAGGCGCTTCAGCCCCGCCATCGCGCGATGCCAGGTCCGCTCCTCCATCGCGGGCGAGCCGAAGACGCGCTCGCCGTCGGCGACGTCGTGGTGGAGACCCGCGCGGGCGCCGACGAAGGCGCGCGCACCGATGCGCAGATGGCCGGTCGTGCCGGCCTGCGCCATCACGATCGCGCCGGCGCCGACGATCGTGCCGCCGGAGAGTCCGCTCTGCGCGACGATCAGGGCGTTCTCGCCGATGTCGCAGTTGTGCGCGATCTGCACGAGATTGTCGATCTTCGCGCCGCGCCGGATGCGGGTCTCGTCGAGGGTCGCGCGGTCGATCGTCGTGTTCGCCCCGATCTCGACGTCGTCCTCGATCACGACCCGACCGCGGTGGGCCATCGCGACCGGCTTGCCCTCCGCGTCGGCGACGAGCCCGAACCCGTCGCTGCCGACGACGACACCGGGCTGCAGCACGACCCGATCCCCGAGCTCGCAGTCCTCGCGGATCACCGCGCCCGAGTGGATCCAGCCATCCCTTCCGATGCGGACGCGGGCCCCGATCGTCGCGTTCTCCGCGACGACGCTGCGCGCGCCGATGCGGCTCTCCGGACCG
>CAZFKD010000175.1:0-8118 GCA_964519695.1 uncultured Spirochaetaceae bacterium | reverse complement strand
CTGGGCCTTGGAAGCGGGCGGCTCGTGCGGCTTCGCAGCGGACTGTGTACCCTCGTCGAAATTCTTTAGCAACGGCTCACCGATGAGCGGCGATTCGTCAGGCGTCAGCGGAACGCTCCCCTCGTAAGCCGTACGAGCGCCTGCGAATTTCCGCCCCAATCGCCGGAGGGAATAAGGTGGATGAACTGCGCGTTCGAGCGATGGCATTACTCGATGGGCTCTGCTGCTTTTCGCCTAATGAGCCTTTCCCAACAGTCGTTGGACTCCTTCAGGAGTATGCTGCCAGCGGAGAATTGAGCGAACAGCAGTTGTTGGAACAGTTGCCGCAATGCATCCGGTTCGCAGACAGTCAGGCGTTGGATCTCGATTTTCCTGAAGGCTCTACGAGAGATGCGAAACGATTCTATGAGAATGCAGGGACGATCCTTCGCGCGATCGACCTCGCCCTGATGGCGAGATAGCGATTGCGCCTGCCGCGCCTTGCCCATGAACCAGCCCGGGGATCAACGCGCTCATGCCCTTTGCAAAACCGTGACTTGTCGCCGAAGAGGTCGCCGTTCGAAGAAGGGAGGCATACGGGATGCGAGCGCTTCTTCCGCTGATCGCGTGCATGATGCTCGGGGCCTGTGCCTCGATCGAATACCGGGGCTGAGAGCGGGTCCGCGTCGAGAAGGCATTGCCGGATTTCGAGTGCACCCATCAGGTTCAAGAAGCGTGTCCACCGCTCGCCATGGAGGGCTGTCCGAACTACTTCAAGGAGAGGGCTGCTCGCTTCGATGCCAATACGTTTGTCCTGACGGATTCGCGTTCTCCCGACGACTATCAATGCAGCCGGAATCCCCGAGCGGAGCTTGATGCCAGGCGAGGCTCGGGCAACGGTCTTCGGATCTTTCCGACGCGTGTCGCTGATGGAGTTGCTGGAGGCCGTGGATTGGTACAACCAGCGCGACGCGGCGTGCAAGAATCCCGAGCTCAAGGTCATCCTCGAGCACAACCGGGACTGGCAATTCGATCACGCAGCGATGGTGCTCGAATGGATCCGGCGCAACGATGGGCGCTTCTCTCATGCTCTGAATGACTACATTTTGACGACTAAGAGCCTGAAGAGCCACGCGCACGGCGATTGATCCGAAGATGACGGAGGTGGCTCTTCTGTGTATGCTCGCGGAGATCGCCGAATTCGAGGCGCCGTCGATCGGCGGTCCGCTCGGATCCGGATGAGCGCTTGGACGCTGAGAAGGAGATTGGCGTTGGCCTTCCATCGAATTGGTTTGGTGCTTGCAAGCATCGTTCTTGCGATCGTCGCCCCCGAGACCTCTCGCGCGGCGGGTGCCCGGGCTGCCTCGAACGGTGCGGAGGTCTTGACCGGGAGCATCCAGTGTTCGGGAAGCGTCTTCACGGACGGGCAGGACCCGAGCATCCAGGCCATCGCTTACCTCAGCGGGACTTCCGACATCGTTGTGGACTTCGCCCCCTTTCCCCCGGAGGCGAGGAACGTCCCTGCGGATCTCGATGAAATGGGGCGAATCTGCGCTTCCTCCCTCGAGAGCGCCCGGGCTGCTGCGCCGCCGGACTGTGCGCTCACGGCGATCAGCCTGAGCCGGGGCGAGTTTGGAAACGGGTCGTCGACGCATGGCAGCTTCAGCTTCGTATGCGAGGGCCGGCGTGACGCGGTCGTCCATGCCGTGGCTGCTTTCAGCCGAGCGGTGGTCCTGGCCGACCTGAATTGAGCCGCTCGGCAGGCGGACTGATCGAGCGTGCCGCAGGCAACGGTGCGAATGTCCGGAGCTGCCCGCGCGTCGAACGGCCGTCGGCGGCCTTTGCGCGTTTCGCAGCTCCGATCGCCCGCTGCGCGTTCTCGGATGGAGCGACTTCGTGTTGACCGATCGCCTTTTCCATTTCGCCATCGTCTCGGTCTCGCTGGCGTTCATGGCGTACTTCGCGCTCGTCGTGGGACCTCCGCTTCTCGAGAGCGGGGATGTTTTCGGGGCTTTCGCGGCCGGTTTCGCGAATCCCTATTCCTCCGGCTATTCGGCGGACGTGATCGCATGCTGGGTCGTCCTGGCCGCCTGGGTGCTCTTCGACGCTCGGATTCATTCCGTTCGGGGCGGCTGGGTCTGCCTGATCCTCGGCATCGTTCCGGGCGTCGTCGTCGGCCTATCAGCCTATCTGATCATGCGTTCACGGCAGGTTTCGGAGACTCGACGAGCGGATCGCGCATGACCTGCGGTCCGCTCGTGCAGACTCGATCCAAGTCAGATACGTTCGAGGAACAGGTTGATCCCGCAGAGTGTCAGCCTTAGTCGGGCGACTCCCTCCTTCCGGACGGACCGCCTTCGACCCGGACTGGCAATCCACGTCCGTATCGAGCCGTGCGGCTCCTGCCGGAGGGGGCTCCATGCAAGAGAACTTCGTTTCCGAGAAGATGCCCGAGTCGCTGTCTCGAGCTGCCCATGCTCGCAAGATTGCCCGGAATGGGCCGTGCGCTGCGCTGGTCGCGGCCTTCATGAGGCTGGCGCCGATGAACGCTTTCGCACTCGAGGAGACGGTCGCAACCTTCGACGGTGGGGACCCTGAGGGCTGGTGGACGACCGGCATCCCCGGTCCCGATACGTTCGTCGACTTTTCGGACGGCTCGCCGGCGCCGGCGCTCCGCACGATTCGCACGTCCACCTTCATCACCCTTCGCAACGCCTCGGCTGCCTGGACGGGCGACTATGCCGCCTTCGCCCCGGGCGGATTCACCTTCGCGCTCGATGTCCGCAGTCGATCCGTCCGCCACTTCGGCCAACAGGAGGTGACGAGTCCACTCGTTCTGCAGCTGCGCGACTACGACGATGCAGGCGCATATCCGTGGGTCAGCGTCTACTTCATCCTGGGCGAGATCGGTACGGAATCCGTCAATGGCCAGCCCGGCTGGCATACGCTCTTCGTCAGCGTGGCCGACCCGTCGGCCGCGGCGCTTCCGGAAGGCTGGGGCGGAACCGGATACGAACCGCCTCCGAGCTACGCCCCAATGCTCCCGCCTGGACGAACGTTTGCGAGCGTGCTCGAGAGTGTCGATGAAGTCGCGCTCGTCACGCTCTTGCCCGGCTTCGCCACGGTCGGCGTCGACTACGACATCTCGGTCGACAACATCCGCCTGATCGCACTGCCCGAGCCGAGCGGGATGCCGATCGCCGGGGGGGCGGCGGCGACGGCGGCTCTGCTGGCTCGGAGGCGATTCGCAAGACGCTCCGGAGTCGCCTGATCCTCGGCGAACGTCTCCCTGATGCATGACGCGACACCGTCGGAACCTTCGATTCTCGACCGGATCGCCGTCGATGACTCGACCCGACACTGAAAGCATCCGAACTTCGATCGGACATGGACGTACTCGACGTCCGGATCCGCGAGGATCCGCCGACACGCCTCCTCGATCTCCGGGCCCCGCACGACCGCCCCTGTCTCGTATCGGATCCAGTGGTCGCGCCCGTACCCGCGCACCACGGCTGGATCCAGGAGCGCGAACCAGCCCGGCACCGCATGAGACGCGTACCGAGTACACGGCTCTGCGTGGAGGAAGATCGGCCCGGTCTCGGCGTAGGGCTGGGGCTCGGCGAAGGGCCGATAGGCGAGGACGAGCTTCTGCTCGCCGGCGGGAATCAGGCCCAGGCAATGGCGACAGGGATTGGCCGCGCCCTCGGCCGTTCGCAGGAGCGCAGGCTGGCCGTTGGCATCCAGCCCGCCGCGCCAGATCTGCTCGCATTCTTCGCTTGCGATGCCGTGGATGCGGAGCTTCGTCATTTCGATCTTCCTTTCTCTCTGGGATGCGGCGCCGGAGAGGGGCCGTGCCCGAGGCGGGCCGAGGAATTGAAACAGGCTGGACGAAGCCTTCACTCCGCTTCTGGCCCTCGAATCCAGCATGCGGCCCCGACCTCGAGTCGCATCGGGCAGAGGCGGGAGTCAGGCCGCTGAAACACATCGCGTCCGGCTCGCCCGACGGGCCCTCGCAGAATCCCCCTTTGGCGCCGAAGAACCCGCGCCCCTGATCGCGCGCCGCGCCTCCGGCGGTATGCTGCCGGGGCCCACCGCACGAGGAGCCCGCGATGATCGACTTCGAGCTGAACGGAGAGCGCGTCGAGGTCGATGCGCCCGGCGATACGCCGCTGCTCTGGATCCTGCGTGACGATCTCGGCCTGACCGGGACCAAGTTCGGCTGCGGCAAATCCCTCTGCGGCGCCTGCACCATCCATCTCGACGGCACGCCCGCCCGCTCGTGCCAGCTACCGCTCTCCGGCGTCGCCGGCCGCAAGGTCACGACGATCGAGGGCATCGGCGGGAAGGTTGCTCTCGCCGTCCAGAACGCCTGGGACGAACGGCAGGTCGTGCAATGCGGCTATTGCCAGTCGGGACAGGTCATGGCCGCGACGGCGCTGCTCGCGCAGAACCCGAAGCCCGACGACGCCGCGATCGAAAACGCGATGTCGGGCCATCTCTGTCGCTGCGGAACCTACGGGCGCGTCCGCGACGCGATTCGCGCCGCGGCGCAGACGCTGGGAGGCAAGGCATGAGCGGTTCGAGCCAACTGACCCGGCGACGATTTCTCGAGGTCTCGGCATTCGTCGGCGGCGGGCTCGTCGTCGGTTGCCGGATCGGGAAGGAGACGGGACCCGCGGCCCCGCTCGCGGGCACTGGGAACGCCGACGGGGCGGCGGCCGCAGCGAGCGGCGCGAGTGCGGTCGGCCGTGCCGGCAGCGATGCCTTATTCGTCCCCAACGCCTGGATCGAGATCGGCAAGGACGGCGCGATCACGCTGACCTGCCCCCGCAACGAGATGGGTCAGGACGTCCATACCGCCCTCGCGATGATCCTCGCCGAAGAGCTCGAGGTCGATCCGCGCGAGGTCGCGGTCGTGCAGGCGCCTGTCGATCCCGATGCTTATACGAACTCGCTGCTCGGCGCCCAGATCACGGGCGGCAGCACGAGCATCCGCGACGCCTGGGAGCCGCTCCGTCGCGGCGGCGCGACCGCGCGAACCCTGCTGGTCGCCGCAGCCGCGGCGCGCTGGGACGTCCCCGCCTCGGAGTGTCGCGCCGAGAACGGCCACGTCCTGCATCCGGCAAACGGCCGCGTGCGTTATGCCGATCTCGCCGAAGCCGCGGCGAGCCTCTCCGCTCCGGATGCGAGCGCGATCGCGCTGAAGCCTGCGAGCGAATTCCGGGTGATCGGGAAACCGCTCGCGCGCCTCGACGGCGCCGACAAGGCCCGGGGCCGGACGCGCTACGGCATCGACGTCGCGCTGCCGGGCATGCTGCACGCGGCGATCCTGCAATGTCCCGTGCTCGGCGGCTCGGTCGCCGGCTTCGACGCCGAGGCGGCGAAGCAGCGCGCGGGCGTGCGCGCCGTCGTCGATCTCGGCGAAGGCGTCGCGGTCGTCGCGGATCGCTGGTTCGTAGCGAAGGCGGCTCTCGCCGATCTCTCCGCCTCGTGGAACGAGGGCCCGAACGCCTCGGTCGATTCGGAATCGATCCGGGCCGCGCTCGAGCAGGCGGCGGGGATTCCGGGCGCGGTGATCCAGTATATCGGCGATCCGAACGCGGCCCTCGCCCGGGGCATGGCGGTCTCGGCGCGTTATTCGACGCAGCTGCTCGCCCACATGACGCTCGAGCCCCAGAACTGCGTCGCCCGCGTCGGCGCGGAGGGCGTCGACGTCTGGGCGAGCACGCAGTTTCCGCAGGGCGCCCAGGCGATCGCGGCCGAGGCGGCGGGCGTCGCGCCGGAGCGCGTGCGCGTCCATTCGCAGCCGATCGGGGGCGGCTTCGGGCGGCGGCTCGACGTCGACTTCGTCGGGCAGGCGGTGAAGATCGCGAAGGCGCTGCCGGAGACGCCGATCAAGCTCGTCTGGTCGCGCGAGGAAGACGTGACCCACGACTTCTATCGCCCGCCGAGCCTGCATCTGCTGCGCGGCTCGGTCGCGAACGGCCGGATCGACGCGTTCGAGCACAAGCTGATCTCGCCCTCGGTGACGGCGCGGCTCTTCCCGGTCTTCGTGAAGAACGGGCTCGATCCGTTCATGAGCGAGGGCACTGCGGATTTCAGCTATGCGATCCCGAACCTCGATCTGCGCAGCGTGATCCAGGCGGTCGGCGTCCGGGTCGGCTACTGGCGCTCGGTCTCGCACGCGCAGAACGCCTTCGCGATCGAGTGCTTCGTCGACGAGCTGGCCCATTCGGCGCGCCAGGACCCGGTCGCCTTCCGGCTCGCGATGCTCGGGGCGCTGCCGAGGCAAGCGGCGGTGCTCGAGCGCGCGGCGAAGGTGGCGGGTTATTCGGCGAAGCCGCGGGCGGGGCGGGCCTTCGGCGTCGCGTCCATGCAGTGTTATGGAAGCCATGTCGCGCTGATCGCCGTGCTCTCGGGCAACGCCGAGGCGCTGAAGATCGAGGGGCTGCATTTCGCGGTCGACTGCGGCATCGCGATTCATCCCGATCAGGTCGAGGCGCAAATCGTGGGCGCGGCGGTGACGGGGCTCTTCGGAGCGCTGCGGGCGAAGGTGACCCTCGCGCAGGGCCGGGTCGAGCAGTCGAACTTCGACGATTTCCCGATCCCGCGGATGTACGAAGTTCCGCCGATCACGGTCGCGCGCATCGAGAGCGACGCGACGCCGGGCGGGATCGGCGAGGTCGGGACGCCGCTCGTCGCTCCGGCGATCGCGAACGCGGTCTTCGCGCTGACGAGCCGGCGGCTGCGCTCGCTCCCGCTCGAGGAGGGCGGCGTCCGGTTCGTCTGAGGCGCGGCGCAACCTTTCGCGCCCCCGCGGTGCATCGCTGAACGCAGGTTCGTCGCTTCGGCCAGCCGCCGCCTGTCCCTGCCCCACCTGCGACCAATCGACACACCCCCTCGACGCACCCCCTTTGGCCGTGCCACCATGGTCCGACCAGATCACCCCGCGCGCCCGAGCGGAGGCCCCCAGCCATGCCGACGACGACCCAGGATTCGTCGATCGCAGCCCTGTTGCGCGACGACATCCTCCGCGGCCAGTACCGCTGCGGCGAGCGCCTCCCCTCCGAGCGCGATCTCGCCCTTCGCTTCGGGGTCCATCGCAGCACCGTGCGCGAAGCCTTCAAGCGCCTCGAGCAGCTCGGCGTCGCACGCATCGCGCCGGGCGGCGCCCGGGTCGCCCCCCTCGCAGAGGCGAGCCTCGACATCGTCGAGCATCTGCTGGCCCTCGACGACGCGCCGGACCCGGAGATCGTCGACCAGGTCCTCGAAGCGCTCTCCGGCTTTCGCGCGATGGCGGCCCGACTCGGCACCGAGCGCGCCGACACCGAGCAGCGCGCGCGACTGCTCGAGATCCTCGACGCGATGTCCCGCTCCGGACTCGGAAACGAACAGTATGCGGAGCTCGTCTTCGAGCTGAGCGACCGCTTCGTCGAGGCGAGCGGCAACATGGTGCTCCGCTTGATGGGCCATGCGCTGCGCCCGAAGCGGGCTCATACCCGACTCGGTTACGACCTCTTCAGCGATCCGCCGAGCCGCGCCGAGGTCGAAGACGCCCTCGAGCAGCTCGCCCGCGCGATCGAGGCCGCCGATGGAATGCGCGCCTCCGAGGCGATCTACGGATTGTCCCGGCTCTTCCGTCGGAGCCTGCGCGAACGCTCCTCGTCGGCAGAGAGCAAGTCGATTCCGACGGGTCTGGTCAATGGCACGGGAGGCCGGTCTTGAACATCCGGAAGAAGCTGAAGCAGATCCCGCAGAAGCTCTGGGTTCCGATCGCGATCGCCGTCCTCTCTCTGTTCGGTGCGTTCGTCATCCGCGAGACGGCCCCGAGCGTCGAGTTCAAGGAGCCCGAGCGGGCGATTCCGACGGTGCGCACGATCTCCAGCGAGCCGACGACCCTGCGCTACCGCGTCCGGACCCAGGGCACCGTCGCCCCGCGCACCGAGGCGGACCTCGTTCCCGAAGTCTCCGGCCGCGTCGTCTGGCTCTCGCCGTCCTTCGCGCCCGGCGGGTTCTTCAAGCAGGGCGATCTGCTGCTGCGGATCGAGGGCGACGCGGTGCTCGGCCTCGAGACGATCTTCGCGGGGGATTGGCTCGACGCGCGAGGACGGGACGCCGAAGCCGATCTCTGGCCGATCG